>CAZOYZ010000488.1:0-4187 GCA_964584045.1 uncultured Prolixibacteraceae bacterium
ACGCGTTCAGCACGTCCTTCCTGAATCAGGACGGGATCATTCTCGCGTCAAATTACAAGCGCATTACCTCGCGCATGAATGCTGATTTTGCGGTTTCGGACAAACTGGACATTGGTTACAGCCTTTCATACAGCCATGCTGCCAATAACCGGATTAATGCCGGCGGAACAGGAAACAACAGTCTGGTACAATCCATCCTGGTACGTCCTCCCATTTATTCGCTCACCTATCCCGATGGTTCACCCATTTATTACTTTAACGGCAAGCGGAATCCGGTGGGACTGGCGAAGGAGGCGACTCACCTGAATACCACCAACAGGGTGATCGGCAACCAGTACCTGGAATATGCGATCATCAAAGGATTAAAATTTAAGGTCAACGTGAGCCTGGACTTTATTTCCATGAAGGAGGACGAATTTTATCCAAGTACGATCGATTACCGTGCCGGGTATAATTCGGGGGCTGTACGAGCAACCAGCAACCTCACCTGGGCCAATGAGAATTACCTGACTTATGACGTTTCCTTAAAAAACGGTCATCATTTTTCGGCCCTTGCTGGTTTCAGTCAACAGGCATGGAAACTGGAAACCACCGGACTGAACGGAATGTATTTTGCCAGCGACAACATCCGGACACTGAACGGGGCAGGTACGATTTCCAATCAGGCGGTGAATACAACCGTTGAACACAGCCTGGCATCCTTTTTTGGACGTCTGGGCTACGATTATAAGGGGAAATACCTGTTCCAGGCCAATCTCCGCGCAGATGGATCTTCCCGTTTCGGAAAAGACAAACGGTTCGGTTACTTCCCTTCTGCCTCGATCGCCTGGCGGTTTTCAGACGAAACGCTATTTAACGGGGCGGAATTCCTGGATGACGGGAAGATCCGTTTCAGTGTTGGACAGACCGGAAATGAGGCCATCGGAAACTATACTTCCCAGGGTGAATTTGCCCTTGGAACAAACTACCTGACCAACTCCGGCGCTGCTCCAACCGTGATGCCGAATGCCGGTCTGAGTTGGGAAACAACCACCCAATACAACCTGGGGCTTGACCTGGCGCTGTTTGACAGCAGGATCAGCCTGAGCGGCGATGCGTACATTAAAAACACCACCGACCTCCTGTTTGCCGTGCCGATCCCGGAAACCACCGGTTTTGCCTATATCACGCAGAACATAGGTGAGATCCGGAACAAGGGATTGGAGTTCTCCGTGAACACGGTGAATCTGAAAGGAAAACTCAAGTGGAGTTCAAACCTGAATATCGGACTGAACCGGAACAAGATCATCAGTCTTCCGGAAGAGGTATTGACGAATGGATTCATACAGAATGGCACTTATCATATCCTGAAGGAAGGAGAATCGATCGGGACCTTCTACGGGTGGAAATTTCTGGGCGTATATTCCCGCGACGAGGACAATGTGAACCAGGTCAGGAACGGGTCGTCAAACGGAAAGCTTTTCCGGGGAGGAGATCCCATCTGGGACGACCTTAATGGGGACCATATCATCGATTCCAACGATCGTCAGGTCATCGGAAATGCCCAGCCCGACTTTACAGGCGGCTTTAACAATGACTTCACCTGGAAGAATTTCAAGCTGAATGTCTTTTTCCAGTTCTCTTATGGCAATGACGTTTACAGCAACCTGAATATGATGCGCAACTGGGTGTATGCATACAATAACGTATCGACCGATGCCCTCAACAGATGGCGGAAACAAGGTGACGTGACGGATTACCCCAGGCCGATCCGGAACGATCCCCTGGGGAACGAAAATAACCGCGTATCGAGCCGATGGGTGGAGGACGGCTCCTATCTGAGGCTGAAGAATGTCAGTTTGTCGTACGATTTTCCGTCGTCTCTGGTTAATAAGCTGAAACTGGAAGGGATTAAAGTCTATGCCACCGGCGAGAATCTGATCACCTGGACGCGCTATACGGCCTATGACCCGGAAGTCAGTTCATACAGCGGCTTACAGATCGGGGTGGATGACGGTTCTTACCCGCAAAGCCGCACCTTTATCGTTGGTTTAAATCTTAAATTCTAAAATTCGGGAAAATGAGACATTTGAAATTCTATATCGTAGCCATTCTGTTGCTGCCGGCATTCTCGTGTGTTGACGATCTTCTGGACAAGGATCCGGTCAGCAGCTTTTCAGCAGAGGGGTTTTACCAGACCACCAGTGATGCGCAGGCAGGTATTTATGGTATTTATGATGCCGCCCAGTCCGTATTCAGGATTAATTTTGCCTACTGGGGTGAAGGCCGGGCTGATAACGTCCAGACTGCACAGTCTGGAGAGGGTTTGTCGCTGATGCAGAATAACCTGGATGCCTCGATCAGTTCGGGCAACTGGACGAATCTTTATACCATGATCAGCCGGGCGAATTACGCTGTCAAATTTATTCCGGGCGTTTACGGCGACAATGATAACGCGGGGAAGCAACTCATCGGACAAGCCCGCGCATTGAGAGCCCTGGCGTATTTTTATCTCGTGCGGATTTGGGGTGACGTGCCGTTGGTCACCGAACCATACCTTTCTGTAGAACAGGATATTTTTATTACGAAGACCAATAAGGAACTGGTGCTGGACTTGATCGAGGAAGATTTGAAATATGCCGCCTCCAATTGTGTCAGTAAATTTAACAGCGACAATGACCGGATCATGTTTACCCAGGGATCTGCCAATGCCCTGCTGACCCAGGTCTACATGTGGCGTCAAAAATACAGCGAAGCGGTTGCATCCTCCGGGCTCGTCCTGTCAAATTCATTGTATTCGCTGGTTACCTCAATGGATGACTGGGGTAAGATTTTTACCGACAGTTATTCCAAAGAAAGCATTTTCGAGGTGGGTTATAATGATACCGAGACAAATTCATTACGAACGCTTTACGCGATCGGATCGTATGCCATTTATACGCCCTCCGAAAAGTTTAAAGCATCGTATGAGCCTGGCGATCAACGTATCGATTATGTGTATGACGTGACCCTGGCCGATCCCAAAGCCATCTGGAAATACCTGGGCAGAGGGGTGAGCGATGAGGTTTCCACAGCTTCCAAACAGAATATCGTGCTGATCCGGCTGGCCGACATCATGCTGCTGAGGGCGGAAGCGCTAAACAAACTGGGAGGTGCAGCCAACAAAACCGAGGCGCTTGGATTGCTGAACACGATCAGAACGAGGGCGGGACTTCCTGCCTTTGCATCTGAAGCTGCGGCTATTGCCGCCTACGGTGACCTGGAATCAGCCATCCTGCACGAGCGTTCTGTTGAGTTATGTTACGAAGGACACCGCTGGTTCGATCTGGTCCGCACCGGGAAAGCCATTTCCACGATGAAGCCGCTGAATGGATTATTCAAAAATTTAAAAGTATGAAGAAGATTATATACACCGGAGCAAATCATTTTAGCAGGATCCTGGCGTTTTCCGCTTTCCTGGTTGTCCTGTTTACGGGTTGTGAGATCCAGGAGAACTATGACTATGAATATTTCAATCCCGGCGGGAAACTCAGCGTCAACGCCTGGCAGTTCATTCAGCAGACAGATTCCCTTTCCCTGATGGAAGAAGCGATCACGGCAGCCGGAATGGTCAATTACTATTCGGGTACAACCGAATACACGTTCATTGTTCCCAGGAACAGCGCATTCAGAACCTACCTCAAGAGTAATAAATATGCGGGTATTGCGGCTATCCCGGTTGCCAAGCTGCAAAATGTCCTGAAATATCATCTGGTCAAGGCCAGGGTGATCTTCACCGATCCCGAATTGCTGACCAGTAACAATCCGGTCGCATATCCGACCGAAAGCGGGCAGGTGATGTATCTTTCTCACAATACCAGTTATCAGGGACTGATCAACCAGGGAACCAAAAAGAGCTGGACGGTTATTACGTCCAATATTGAGCCGACCAACGGAGTGATCCATGTGACGGCCGACGTAGTGTACCTGAGCAACTAAATCTCTGATTTCTTTGACTATCTGAGAAGGAACGTTTCGATTAAGCGAGCGCAAAGCCGAACGTTTCTGGTAAGTGAGAGCAGAGCCAAAACTTGTTTTGAGCTCTGCCGAACGGAAGAAACGACTGTCGAAGATGAACTTGTTCGGGCTTTGCCGAGTGTGAGAATGTTTCGGGTAAGCGAATGCAAAGCTGAACTTGTTCGAGCTTTGCTGAGCGAAAGAAACATCTG
>CAZOYZ010000489.1:0-4176 GCA_964584045.1 uncultured Prolixibacteraceae bacterium
TACTGGCAGAAGGAGACAATTACGGATATGAAATATGCCAAAAGGTTAAAGACCTGGGCAATGATGAGATTAAACGGAATGAAGCCTTTATTTATCCCGTGTTGAAAAAGCTGGTATATGAAAGAATAATCAGATCCTATTGGAAAGTACAGGCAGGAGAACGCACCCGGAAGTATTATTATCTTCCTGAACGTGGAAGAAAGCAATTGGAGCAGAACAGGAATGACTGAACCCGTTTTAATCAGTTATTGATCATTTTATATGACTTTTCTCCTGAAAAGATTCAAAGAATATTGTGATCTTTGCACCCGGCTCTGGTCATGATCCCGGAACGAAGGCCGGAATCAGGCTTAAAATGGTAAGTATTTTTAAAGACATCATCTTATGTACGGGAAGTTTCAGGCATACTTGCAAAGTGAATTGGATTCAATTGCCGGTCAGGGGCTTTTTAAAAAAGAGCGGATCCTGGTTTCACCTCAGAATGTGAAGATAAAAGTTCAGTCAGGACAGGAGGTACTTAATTTTTGTGCCAATAATTACCTGGGGTTGTCTGATGACCAGGAGTTGATCAATGCAGCAAGAAAAGTCATGGATGAGCGCGGTTTTGGAATGTCTTCGGTGCGTTTTATCTGCGGAACGCAGGATGTGCATAAAGAACTGGAAGCAAAAGTTTCCGGATTTTTCGGAACGGAAGACACCATCCTTTATGCGGCATGTTTCGACGCCAATGGCGGCGTGTTTGAACCGTTGCTGAGTGAGCAGGATGCGATCATCTCGGATGCGCTGAACCATGCCTCGATCATTGATGGCGTGAGGCTTTGTAAAGCCAAACGGTATCGCTATGCCAACAGCGATATGCAGGAACTGGAACAATGCCTCATCCAGGCACAGGAGCAACGTTTCCGGATCATTGTTACTGACGGCGTTTTTTCCATGGACGGGAACGTGGCCCAGGTCGGCAAAATTATTGAATTGGCCGAAAAATATCATTCACTGGTCATGATCGATGAAAGCCATTCGGCCGGAGTCGTTGGGGAGACCGGCCGGGGAGTAACGGAATTATATCATTGCAGGGGGGAGGTAGATATCATTACCGGGACCCTTGGAAAAGCTTTTGGAGGTGCAATAGGCGGTTTTACCACAGGCCGGAAAGAAATTATTGACATGCTCCGCCAGCGGTCGCGTCCGTACCTGTTTTCCAATTCCATTCCTCCGATGATTGCCGGCGCGGGGATTCGGATGTTTGAAATAATGAGCGAAACAAATGAGAGGCAGGAAAAACTTCACCGCAATGTCGATTATTTCATATCGGCAATGAAAGCTGCCGGTTTCGATATCAAGCCTACTCAGTCGGCGATTTGCGCAGTCATGCTTTACGATGCTGCGCTTTCGCAGAAAATGGCCTCAAAATTACTGGATGAAGGCATTTATGTAATCGGATTTTACTATCCTGTTGTCCCCAGGGGAGAAGCCAGGATCCGTGTCCAGTTATCGGCCGGCCATGAGACCGGGCACCTTGATCAGTGCGTTTCGGCATTTTGTAAGGTGGGTAAAGAACTTGGCGTAATTAAATAACTGCTTTCCCTTTCAGGAAAATTGACAAAAATGAAAAACATTTTAATTACCGGGTGCGCTGGTCAAATCGGATCCGAATTGACTTTGGCGTTGCGGAAAATATATGGCGGTTCCAATATCATAGCCTCTGATGTTTCATCCAAAATAAGCACGGAAGTACTCGAAACCGGGCCGTATGTTCAACTGGACGTCCTCGATGGGAACCGGATCGCCGAGGTTGTCGACCAGTTCCGGATTGACGGCATCATCCACCTCGCAGCCATTTTATCGGCTGTTGGTGAGAAAAATCCGCAACTGGCATGGAGTGTCAACATCAACGGAACAATGAACGTTTTTGAAGTTGCCCGGGAGAAGAAACTGGACCGGTTACTGGTGCCCAGTTCAATTGCCGTATTCGGCCCCGATTCACCACGTAAGAATACGCCTCAGAAAACCATTCAGCGGCCGACGACCATTTATGGGGTGACGAAGTTGACGACCGAATTGTTGGGTAATTACTATAACAGACGTTTCGGAATGGATATCAGGGGATTGCGCTATCCTGGTGTAATCAGCTATAAAACTCCTCCGGGTGGAGGAACTACCGATTATGCGATCGCCATCTATTTTGATGCGGTCAGGCAAAATTCCTATCACTGTTTTCTGAAAAAAGATACCATGTTGCCGATGATGTATATGCCTGATTGCATCAGGGCAACAATCGAATTATTTCATGCAGAGCGGGGCAGGCTTCACCACGGAACGGGCTATAACGTGGCCGGATTCAGTGTAACGCCGGCTTTGGTAGCCGCGTCGATCTGCAAGGTGCTGCCCGATTTTCAGATTTTCTACCGTCCTGATTTTCGTCAGGCTATTGCTGATTCGTGGCCTGATTCGCTTGATGACCAGGAGGCCAGGGCGGAATGGAACTGGAAACCGGCATACGATCTGGACCGTACTACCCTGGATATGATCAGGCAAATTCGATTAATGCAGAGTGTTGTGTAATTGTTTTATTGTAAATTTAACCTCATTACGAACCAACACAATAAAAACAATGAAACGATCAATCTTTTTTATCCTCGTATTTTTTCTGACAGGTTTGTTCCAGGGGTACTCGCAATCTTATCAACCCAACTGGGAGTCGATCGACAGCCGTCCGGTCCCTTCCTGGTTTGAAGATGCCCGGTTCGGGATCTTTATTCACTGGGGCTTGTATTCGGTGCCGGCATACAGTCCGGCGGAACGCGACAGCGTCGGCATTTACGACCGTTACGCCGAACATTACTGGAGAAGATGGGTGGAACCGACAAGCAGCCAGGAGTATTTTAAGAGATTTCATAACCGTGTGTACGGGTTCAGTTTTGCTTATCAGGATTTTGTAAAGGGATTTAAAGCCGAGATGTTCGATCCTGATCAGTGGGCAAAACTCTTTAAGGAGTCAGGAGCCAGGTATGTGGTGTTGACCTCCAAGCACCATGAAGGTTTTGCCTTATGGCCGTCCGGATTATCCTGGAACTGGAATGCAGTCGATGTGGGTCCGCACCGGGACTTATTGGGAGATCTGACGAAATCGGTACGGGATGCCGGATTGAAAATGGGTTATTATTATTCTCTTCTGGAGTGGTATCATCCATTGTATAAAAAGGAGACCATAAACCAGTACGTCGACGAGCACATGATCCCCCAGATGAAAGAACTCGTCAATCAGTATAAGCCCGATGTCTTTTGGACAGACGGGGAATGGGATTATCCTTCCGATGTTTTAAAGAGTACGCAATTTCTGCAGTGGTTGTATAATGATTCTCCCGTGAAAGATCAGGTGGTCGTAAACGACCGTTGGGGTAAAGAAACAAGAAGTTTGCATGGTGGTTTCTATACCACAGAATATGACCTGATCCATACCGGTATTGCTGCCGGAGTAAAATTTGATCGTCCCTGGGAAGAATGCCGTGGTATTGGCGGGTCGTTCGGCTACAACCGGAATGAAATCCTGGAGGACTACGCCACTTCGGAAGAACTGGTCCATATCCTGATCAACAAAGTAGGGCGTGGCGGCAATCTTTTGCTGAATATCGGACCCACGGCCGACGGACGCATCCCTGTGATCATGCAGCAGCGTCTGACCGACATGGGAGCCTGGCTGAAAGTGAACGGAGAAGCCATTTACGGTACGCGTGCATGGAAGGATGCTCCTGCGGTGACGCCTGAAACAACCGTTTACTATACAACAAAGGGAAAAGATCTGTATGTTCTGGTCACGAAGTGGCAGGACAGCCCCATTACGGTGAAAGGTATCGGAAAGACAAAAGGAGTTTCCCTGCTCGGTTATGAAGGAAAGGTGCGGTGTGCCGCGTCAGGCAGTAAGCTGACCATTACTCCGCCCGTGATCACTCCGGCAACGACCCCGTGTCCGTATGCCTGGGTGTTTAAGGTGAAGGACGCTTTATGAATTTAAATGGGTAATTTAAATTTCATGGTGACTTCACCGGTTTCCTTGTTGACTTCAATTTTCTGATTTTCGAAGCCGACATCTTTTCCGGTTGACATTTTAAATAATCCCGAGAGGAACTGGAGTCCGTTATTCATGACGTTCTCCAGTTCTTCTGCCTGAAAAGCCCG
>CAZOYZ010000490.1:0-4169 GCA_964584045.1 uncultured Prolixibacteraceae bacterium
CCCAATGCTTCCCGCCATTTTGAATAAACCAGTTTATCGGCAATTCTGCGCTGCAGCCGTCTGAAAATATTCAGCTTTTTTTGATAGTCAAAATGACGGGTGATCCCGATAGCCCAGAAATAAATAATCTTCTTCAAGCCGCTCAGTTCATTTCCTTTTGAAATGAATCCGTCATAGACCCGTTCCAGAAGCCTCGGTACGGAATTAAACATGTGCGGTCTGATCTCACGAATGGCTGCCACGATCTGTCCCAGGTTGGAGACGTAATAAACCGCCATTCCCTTGTACTGGAAATGGTAATTCATACTTCGTTCATACACGTGACACAGGGGAAGAAAGCTGATCACGCGGTGATCTTTACCAAGGCGATGCAGCCTGGAATGGGCAATAAAATTAGATACCAGGTTACGGTGCGACAACATCACTCCTTTCGGTACGCCGGTTGTTCCGGAGGTATAGATCAATGTGACGATATCATCAGGAACGATCGAACTCTTTATCCGCTCAAGCTCATCCGATAATTCCGCGGCTTTGCTTTTGCCAAGATCCAGAATTTCCTGAACGGAGGGGCAGCCCTCAACCGGGTCGAAGCAATAAATTCCTTTCACGTTCTCAAGGTCCTTTATCACGGTCCTGAGTTTGTCAAAAAGTTTTTTATCGCCCACGATCAAAAGATGAACTTCCGCATGTTCAAGAATATAATGATATTCATCATTTCCGATGGTCGGGTAAATGGGGACATGTACAAGACCTGCCATAGCCAGCCCCATGTCAGCGAAGTTCCATTCGGGCCGGTTGTTCGTCACAGTAGCCACTTTTGTTCCGGGCGGCAATCCCATGGCCAGCATCCCCATGGCGAAATAACGGGAATTTTCAACATACTGGGCGGTAGAGTAAGTATACCACTCTCCGTTACTGTCTTTACCGCCGAGTGCATCCTGACGGGCAAATTCCGAAAGATACCGGTCCAGGATGTCAAAAGTCCGGGTGACTTCATTCTCGGACTTCTTCAAATTTTCTGAATTTTGCATATGAAAGCAGGATTAATCCGAGAATTGCCGCTGCGACAACGTAAACAGACCAGTTAATTCCATCCACACTTCCTTTTCCGTAAGAATGCATGCCACTTAGGAAATAGTTCACCCCAAAATAGGTCATTAACACAGAGCTAAACCCGATAACGGTTGCAAGATTATAGTTATACCGTCCTCTCAGTGACGGGATAAGGCGCATATGAACCACGAACGCATAAATGAAGACGGTAATCAATGCCCAGGTTTCCTTGGGATCCCAGCCCCAGTAACGTCCCCAGCTTTCATTGGCCCAGACGCCGCCTAAAAACGTTCCGATCGTGAGCATGTAAAGCCCAAGGGTGGCCGACATTTCACTAATGGTCGTCAATTGTTCGATGAAGTGGCTGCTTGTATTTTTGTTGCGTTCATTCATCTGGGCATAGAGGATCAGCACGAGTATTCCAAGGAAAGCGCTCAAACCGATAAATCCGTAACTGGCAGTGATAATCGCTACATGGATCAACAGCCAGTAAGACTTTAATACCGGTACCAGATGGGTGATCTCCGGATTCATCCAGTTAAGGTGAGCGACAAACAGGATAATTCCTGACAGAAAGGCGGCGGTGCCCAGTACCATCGGATATTTACGTCCAAACACGATACCTGCCAGCATCGCAGCCCATGCCACGTAAACCATCGATTCGTAGCCATTGCTCCACGGGGCATGCCCCGCGATGTACCAGCGCAGGATCAACCCGCAGGTATGGAACAAAAAGCCTGCTGCAATGAGGATGGTCCAGGCCAGAGCAGTCTTTCTGCCCATGGTCTTCAGCCTGAAAATATTCACAAACAACGTAAGCAGGAGGACAAAACCCGTGATCAGGTACCAGATGAACAGCCGCTTGAACGGCTGTATTCTATTATAAGTCAGTTCAGCCGTTTTCTTCTGTGCAGTAGGGAGGATTTCACTGCCGAATTTCTGCTGAAAGGCAGCTATCGTAGATAAAATCTGCCTGGGCTGTACTTCGCCGACACCGTTCAGCGACTCCTTTAAAAGCTGAAAACTGCGGTTCACAAAGAGTGAATCGGCCTGGGGATAGCCTTCGGGTTGGCTTCCCGCGGCGAACCAGGCATCCGTTTGGTTAACAGGAGGGAAAAAAGTAAAAAACTCACCTTTGTAAACCATGAAACAGATATTCACCCGTTCGTCCGTATAGATCAGATCTTTTTCGAACTGGTTGCGGAAAGCCGCCATCTTGCTGTAAGCGGCCTGTACTTCCTGCAGCAGCTTATAATGGCCCTCCTGATCAAAAAAGTCGGTTGCGGCAGCATCATCGTCTGCAACTCCCAGGAGGGAAGCGACCTCCTTCTCCACTTTGATCATGGGAACGGTACGCCAGAGTTCAGGGTAAAGATGCATACTAAGGACGACTTCCGACGGCGATTTACCGGAATAGGATGACTTCCGGCTTACCTTCCGGAGGATCTCGCCTGCAAGTGTCGACATGGGTTCAATCCGCCCGTCGTTTCCGTGTACCCAAAGTTCCTGAAAATCTCCAACCAGTTGCTTATCCAGCGAAGGAATTCCCGCTACGGCCGAATCATTCCCCCTGACCGTACCGGCTAACAACATCAATGCCGTTAATCCGGCAACTGCCTTTGTCCGGTTCAGTTCCTTCAGATGGCGGACCAGGAATGCAAAATAGGAATTCTTGTTGAGCAGGGAGAGGATCATTCCCACAGCCATCAGAAAGTAGCCGGCATAAGTGACCAAAGAACCCCAAAAATCTTTATTCACCGAAAGAACAGTACCCAGCTCGTCCTGATCATACGAAGACTGATAAAAACGATATCCCCTGTATTTCAGGGTATTATTCATAAATATCCGCATATCTCTTTTAACTCCTCTTTCGTGATCGGCCAGCGTGATCTCGCTTGCAAAGGATGAAGGGCTCTCGGAACCGATATAACGTTCCAACTGAAAGTCCCTCAGGTGCAACCCGAAAGGCAAAGCAACGGGTTCCGAGCCGTAAGTAAGCTTCACCGGAGTCTTGCCCGCCATATAAACAGCAGGGTCTCCGGTCAGGCCTTTCCTTCCAAACACGTTAACGATATTTTTTTGTTCCCCGTCCGACACTTCCATAATCACCGCATCTTCCGGTGAATTTCCTGATCCGTCCCGGGTAACGCGGATAAGTGCCCGGGGATAGAATTTTTTGACCAGAAGCAGGTAGTTGTCGAACGCGTACAGATGCATCAGCTTCACAGGACTTCGTGTGCCTGCCGGCATTGGTTCGGGTGCCGCCCCTCCCATGGAACGGATCTCCAGATCCCGGTCGGCGGTCACGAAAAGCGAATCACCTGCCTGTTCAAAGCGGATCTCAGCATCGGGACTAAAACCAACGACAACAGGCCCCAGATTAATTTTTTCGCCCGGTTGAAAGGTAAAGCTCTGCATCCCCTGCCCGGCCGAAATCACAAAATCGACCAGAGGCGAGCCTCCGGGGTGTTCAACCGGTGTTCGCACTGCGTTTTTTACAAATCCGACAGACCTGAACCTCAGCGGTCTTCCCTCAACAGTCACCGTTTCATCGAATTCACCGGAAGTAAGCTCCGAAAACAATACCTTTTTTTTAACTTGCTGCTCTCCGGTATTCACCGTAAAATAGGTGTCGGTCGAGATAATGGATGTGGAACTCTCTCCTTCACGGATATGCATGATCCCTTCAAAGCTGAAGTAGCGCGTGATGCCCGCGCCAAGCACGATCAGGATAAAAGAAAGGTGAAAGATCCCGACCGTCCTTTTTTCCCGGGAGTAACTTTTATAACGGATGACATTGGCCACCAGACTGATCCCGAGCAACAGGAAGATCAATTCAAACCAATGGGTATTGTATACAAGCGCTTTGGCAGCATCCGTACTCCAACTACTTTCAATAAAAGTCGCAATGGCCATCGAAAAAGCCATGACCAGCAACAGGAAACCCATAAACGGCATGGAGATCAGGAACTGATAAATTTTCCTCATGAAAGAACCTGTTTTAGAATACAATAAATTAGAAAAACTAAAAATAGTCAACACTTTTGTGATCACAAAGAAAATGATTACCAAAATTGTTGCAACAACATTAACACTTATTAGGAATTTTAGTTGCC
>CAZOYZ010000491.1:0-406 GCA_964584045.1 uncultured Prolixibacteraceae bacterium
CAGACAGAGCGTCCACCCGTTTCTTTCAAAAACCTCATCGCCTCCTGATGACAAATGAGCTGTGCGTCCAGAAGCATATCCGGAGTCCGCGGCACAACTTCTCCTGCATCGTTTTTTCCGGAGAAACCATGACTGGGGGATTCCACCACTACGCAAAGCGCTCCACAGTGCAAATTCAACGCTGTGTCAAGGTTGTAACCAGACGTTGAAACCCGATGTGGGTCGGCTTCCACCATTGGATCTTTCGTTTTTTGCAGCCCACGCAGAGCCAGCGCTGTTTGCACATATCTGAAGAGTGAATCAAAAGCAGCAGATAACGCGGGCTCTCCAAAGGGGCGGGTCATGAGCATATAGTCAGCGCCGGTGTGCATATAGACGGCACGGCGGCACTTCTTGACGCTATGAC
>CAZOYZ010000491.1:416-4135 GCA_964584045.1 uncultured Prolixibacteraceae bacterium
GATCAGGTCAGGTTTTTCGCGTTTGGTCAGGTTGAACAATGCCCGTGTCTCCGGCTGGCATTTACCAAAGAAATCATCGTGCATAATGTTCACACCGGCATCGTTAGGGTATCCACCGGGAAAACCTGGAAGTGAAAAGTCATACGGGATGAATTCCTTGACCTGGGGCCAGCCGGCATTAGTTCCATCAGGTTTTCCACCAGTATTGAGGTACTCATGAACTGTCTCTTCTTCCATGCTCCGGTATGCCTCCATACGTAAGGGGATGCGTGTCCTGCCATCCGGATTCACTATCGGAATAAGGATC
This sequence comes from uncultured Prolixibacteraceae bacterium, assembly GCA_964584045.1. Classification (GTDB taxonomy): domain Bacteria; phylum Bacteroidota; class Bacteroidia; order Bacteroidales; family Prolixibacteraceae; genus JBCFBK01. Next base: position 724 of record CAZOYZ010000491.1, read on the forward strand.
AAGCGATCAAGTTGTGCCACAATTGCCGTGATCTCTGGCCAGTCTTTGCCACGCAAATCTTTCCCTGTTTCAATCACCGAAATGAGATTCACCATCCCGACAATACCCTCAAATTCGCCACCATGGACAGCTGCCATGCCCATGTAGACTGTTTTCCCATGGTCGGGTCCCCGATATGCGCGCAAGTCTCCAAAACCAAGTGCTCCGGAGAAGGTGGTAGTCCCTTTGCCCTGGCGCGGTTTCCCATAAACCACGGCACGAATAGGACGGTTGCCCGCAGAAGTGCCGATGACCTCCACTTGTCCCTTGTGAACATGTTTTTTGAGGAAATTGGTAACCTCATCAATGTTTGTTAGCCAAAACGAGGGAATATCTTCCCGCTCGCGAAGGTAGTCTTCAGGAATTTGGAACGAGTGATTTTTTGCCTTCACGGATTTAGAAGGTTGCCCATTCAGATTGCTAAAAAAGGCTGCAATTATTAATGCAAAAATGCTTAAGGGAAGTTTAACACTTACAATCTTGTAGGCATTGTTCATTTTGTGCACTATACAATTTGTCAAACTTTGGTAAAAAATGGAAAATCCGTATTTATTAGTCAATGACAGATTTATTAACGATCCGGTAAGTTTCTTATGATTAAGTTTTTTCATACGTCTTATAATTTAATCTGAAAGGATATTGCCGCTCATTTTAAAAAGAGGTCATCCTTGAATGGCCTCTTTTTAAGCATTTAGTTTTCTACAAATTGCCATGTGATACTTATTTTCTTCTTTTAGCAGGATTAAATACATCCCTTTTCGGAAATTGCTGACATCAACTTCGGCACTGTTGGATATATTCTCTGCCCTGTAAACCTCTTTGCCCAGAACATCAAGTATCCGTAATTCCAATGCCTTGCTAAATCCGGAAACAGTAATCGTAGCCGAACCTGGATTGGGGAATACTTTGATCCGGCTTTCTTTTTGCTCTTTGGTAAGGATAACTTCATTTCCTGAATTTATAACAGCACTTTTCAGAGAGTAACCCGTAACAATGACCTCTGCGACATTCAATTCAGCCTGATCGCCAAGCTGAACCCGGACATATCTTCCTTCTGTATCCGGGTAACATGTATATGAAGGATTTGGATAAGTTGTCTGGTAAACATACCACATACCGCTCTGGTTAATCGTTGTGGAGAGATCGTATGAGGTGAAGGTATCGGCCAGAAAGACATAGAAATTGTCCATACGTGCCATGCAGCAGGGATCTGTCCTGTTCCACACCTGAATGGAGCTGACCTGATAATCTTCGCCCAGATCCACTTGCCACCAGGCATTCATATCCGAGGCTGTGTGCGTAACAGAATTGTTACTCCATTCGCCGCTGGTATTCCCATCTACCCCACGGGAGGCCACTCCGCCATACGCAGTACTCGACTGTGTAGCGGTTTTATTCAGGGCCACATTGGCAAAATCATTATCGGCAATGGTTACCGTGGCTGAAGAAGCGCCCCCCCCATTGGTATACCCGGTGCCTGATGTCACGGACAGGATCACGGTTTCGCTTCCTTCAACACTACTGTCATCTACAGGAGTAATGGTGACCGTTGTCGTTGTGCTTCCAATAGGAATGGTCACGCTGCCCGATGGCGATAAAGTATAATCGGTAGTCAGGGTTGCTGTTCCTGTTGGTGCAGAAAAGTTTACGGTCAGGGCAGCTGTTGTTGGCCCTGTTCGGCTTACCGTAAACGTTCCCGTGTTTGGGGTCGTTGCTTCTCCGGCAGCGGCATCGGTGGCCGAAATAGTCACAGTCGGTAATGATGCACTACTTCCCATAACAATAACCTCTGCTACATGCAAATTGTCCTGATCGCCAAGCTGGACCCTGACATATCTTCCCGAGGTGCCCGGATTACAGGTATAGGAAGGATTAGGATAAGTGGTCTGCTGTGAAGACTTCCATATGCCACTTTGGTTAAGGGTTGTTGTGAGATCATAAGAGGTAAACGAATTGGCCAGAAAGACATAGAAATTATCCATACGCGCCATGCAGCAGTCTGTCCTGTTCCACACCTGAATGGAGCTGATGTTGTAAACCTGCCCCAGGTCTACCTCCCACCAGGCATTCATATCCGAGCTTGTGTGCGTAACAGAATTATTGGCCCACACACCGCTGGTATTGCCGTCTACCCCACGGGAGGCTACTCCACCATTCTCAGTACTCGACTGTGTAGCGGTTTTATTCAGCGCAACATTGGTAAGATCATCATTATCGGCAATCGTAACCGTGGCTGATGATGGCGAACCGACGGTATATCCGGTGCCTGTGGTCAGTGTCCGGATTACAGTTTCACTGCTCTCAGCCGAAGCATCGTCAACCGGGGTGACTGTGACCGTTGCCGTTGAGCTTCCAATAGGAATGGTCACGCCGCCCGATGGCGATAATGTATAATCGGTGGTCAGGGTTGCCGTTCCCGTTGGTGCAGAAAAGTTTACAGTCAGGGCAGCCGTAGTTGCCCCTGTTCGGCTTACAGTAAACGTTCCCGTGTTGGGGGTTGCTGCTTCTCCTGCAGCCGCATCGGTGGCTGCAATGGTCACAATCGGTGAAGTACCTGTATTAAATGTAATGGTTCCGGTAAATCCTGTAGTTCCCCCATCCGTATTGGATGAAAACCTTACAAACAAATATCTACCAGTGCTTGTTACTGTCTGGTTACTTGAATTATCATATCCCTTTACCAACCGTAACAAATCAGAGTCACTTTGATTACCATCGTAAAAGAATATGGCATCGCCACCACCAATAGTCCAACCCAGATTATAACTTACGGTATTCCCAGCGCCTGCATCAATAAGATAAGCCTCGTCAATACACGGGGAATAGCTTGTACCGTATTGAGTATTATGCAGCGTGCCTTCAGAAGTTATAAGCTGATCATAATATACCTCCCTGTTAGTAATTTCATACGGAGTTGTAATCACGGTAGATGGTGAGTGTAAATTATGTCCAGTTATTGGATCATTATCAGGCATCCATACGGCGATGTTATCAAGAAATACATTTACATCATGTATGGGTTGATATTCAACACTTGAACCACCATAGTAATGACCTATAAACATCCCATCAATACCTTTTGTGTTGTCTGCTAAAAGTATTAAATTGCTTTCCTGATATATTAATCTGCCGTCTACCCATATTTCGTTAATTCCGTCAGCATTTGGTGTTGACCCGGTGAATGTATTTTTTACCAATCTCTGAGTTACGTTATACCATTGACCGTTATTAAAATAGATAGGATCATAATTATATATTTCGGTTGACCACGGATTTGAACCAGGTCCATGTGTATAATGATAGGATATCATCCTGCCTGAACTTTTAAACATTGGGGCAAGATAAAATCCTTCGTTTATGGCCGGAGGATCAT
>CAZOYZ010000492.1:0-273 GCA_964584045.1 uncultured Prolixibacteraceae bacterium
TTTTCCCGTTAAGTTACAACAATTGGTGTAATAACAGATTTTCCCCAATTAAGTTTCCGGCAGGAATTAAAACGAGAGGATTTTCCCGGTCTGACTGACTCATTGATTAAGTCGCGGATGTAATGGCCACCAGTTTGTAAAACGGATAATTATTTTCCAGCGGGCAACACGCCTGTACTCCCGCTCAGGAACATTCTCGTACTTTGTGTAAATTCTCCTCCAAAGGGTCCTTTATATTTCAGGTCGATATAAAAGGCCTGGTACCCGGAAGCC
>CAZOYZ010000492.1:283-3822 GCA_964584045.1 uncultured Prolixibacteraceae bacterium
TTATCGAGGCTGGCACTTGTCCAGGTCTTATCCCTGAATTCGCGGTCGGGCGAAGTTGCACTCCATACGATTGCATCGGTCAGTAATTCCGCATCGGCATGCATGGTTACGATGAATTTCCCGTTGTCAGAGGAAACGGAATAATCGCATTTTGGTACCGGCTGACCGGAAATAACCCACCCAAAGAAGGCACTCAACGTACCCAACGCGGTTTTTTTGTCACCCAGCCCGTGCCCTGCATTGGGTGTGTAACAGATGTGGTTTTCCCCGGGGATGCTGTCGATGTAGTTTTTCACCGCATCCACCGGCCAATATTCGTCATTAGTCCCCAGAAGGATCATTTTAGGCATCGTCAGTTTCTGTCGGTAAGAGTAGGGGTCAATCATCCTCACAACGCTGTTTCCACCGGGAGTAGCCACTTGCTGGGCAATTCCCAGTTTCACGTAGTCTTCGATCTGGATGCTGTAGTCGCCCCAGGTCACGCGGTGATATTCAATATTGACCGGCATATTCAGCATGTCAATCACCATGGGTGCGATCGCTTTGGCGCGTTTGTCGTGTGCCCCGGTGAGCCAGGCTGTCCAGCCGCGCTTCGACGCTCCGGAGATAACGAACTGGTTTACGGTTTCATTTTTCCGGGCGGCAAATTCCTGAACGGCGTCCATCGCCCTGACGGCGCTTTTTGTCATCGGGAAAAGAAGAGGCCAGGTATAATCGCTGTCGTTTTGGAAATTGTGCAGGGTCATTGAAATCAGTTCATCTTCTGTTTTTCCGCCATAAAGAGGCTGATTGGGGACCTGCCAGAGGATGGAAACGATGGCTTTGTTGACTTTAGCTATTTCACCGAACGAGACAATTTCATCTTTGTCCCACGCATGAATATTCGGCGCGCCGTTTTTTACGCTTCCGCCGCTGATAAATAAGAGCGCGTCGTCATAGCTGACTGAATCGGGGACGATCACTGTCAGTTCATGGTTCCAGGCGGTGTCTTTCCAGGTTTGTGAAGTCATCATCAGCCGGTACAGCCTGGCGCCATCAGCAGTTGTTGAATCCTGGGTTTCCCAGTTAAACGACTGGTCGCCGTTGTTGAGGTATGACTGCAACGCGTTTTCGGGGGTAATCGGTTGCGGCTTCGTTACGCAGGCAGCCAGGATTGCCATCGCTGCCAGTGAAACTAAAAATCGGAATGTTCGTTTCATTCTCTGTTTATTTGATTCGCAAAGGCGCCAAGGCACAAGGTTTCTCCGGTGTCTTAGCGCCCAAGGTTAATTTATATAGATTATCAATAAGGTTTTCCTGTTCCCTGAAGTACCCAAATTTTTGACCAGGCGCTGTTGTTGCTTCCTTCGTCGCCTAAAAATCCGGTTGGTTCAAGTTTCAATATCGCTTCATTCGCATTGGCTTCATTCTTTTCAATTTCATCGTTCAGGTGATAATAGAAACGAAGCGGCAGCGCGGGTCTTTTCGCCAGTTCGCCGGCCTCCAGTTCGGGGAGTCCCGTCCTTCGCCAGTCAAACCAGGCTTCGGCGGCAGCCGACCAGCTTGCAATCCATTTCTGGGTCATGATACTTTGGAGGCCGGAATAAGGTGCATTGCTAATGTAACTGCTGAATGAACTTCCGATTCCCCAGGCATTGAACGACTGCTGGATCCCATTGGCGTAGTGCGCTTCGGGAGTTCCGGGAGCCCAGCCATGTATGGCGGCTTCGGCAAGGATAAAATGAACCTCGGCGGCCGATATCAGTCTCATTTGCAGCAAATCGCCTTTGCTGGCCTTGTAAAGATTGCTAAGATGCGAAACGTGAGGATTGTAGGTGCCCTGTCCGGCGTCGGGCTTTTTGTTATAGATCTGGGCCACCCTGCACCCCGGGGGTATTCCCACGTATTGCTGGTCGAAGTCAATGCTCACTCCGTTGGTTGCCAGGTAGGCGTCGGCAACATCCTGTGAAATTTCCCGTTTCCCGTTTACAACGCGGTCAACACCGTTTCCGCTGACCAACAAAAACGGGATTTCAACTTTATTGGCCCAAACGCCAAGCCTCGGGTCGTTCAGCTCCTGGAGGGTCTCCACTAATGTGGCGCAAAGTTTTATTCGCATGTAGCTGCCGTTCGGAGAAACATCAAATACCGTATTGGTGGGCCATGAATCGCTCGCTGCTGTCCCGATGTACCCGATATTGGCATCGTCGGCCGATGTGGTGATCAGCGGATATTTTCCGGAGTCGGAGGTAATTTTCCGGATACCCGTTTCCGCGAACCCGGGTTCTTTTACCGACAGGCGCATATAGTAGCGGAGTGCCAGGGAGTTGGCCAGCTTTCTCCATTTGGCCACATCTCCGTGGTAAAGCACGTCCTGGGTCGTGTTGATGTTCGCGTAGTCGGCGGTGCTTTTTGAAAGAAGTGTGTTAGCTGTTTCAAGATCGGCAAGGATTCCGTGATAGATGTCTTGTTGCGCATCGAATTTGGGTTTGAAAAAGGCAGATCCCTGTTCAGCCTTCAGGGCATCGGTGTAGGGAGCGTCACCCCAAAGGTCAGTGATCAGCCCGAATGTGTAGGCTTTCAAAATCAACCCGACACCCTGGTGAAACTCATATCCGCCTGCCACGGCCTTGTTGTAGTATTCGTCGGCGTTTCGAAGGATTCCGTAATATCCCGACCAACTTTGACCGGTGTTGTTCCAGTCATAGCTGTTGTGCCCGCCGGACCAACCGTCTTTCTGTGTATGCTGCATCACGCCTGCAAGATCGCCAAAGCCCAGTCCCAAAATTGTTTGACCGGCCCCGGTAAGGATGGTCGGCAGCAACAGATTCAGGTCGGCAACCTCAGGGGCAATGTCGTTCGGGTTGATGTTTAATTCGGTGAGGTCTTTACATGAAATGGCAATCGTAAAAACGAGTGTCAAGATAAAAACGAGACCATTTTTTATAGTTTTCATGATCGTAATTTTTACTGGTTAGAAAGAGAAGCTTAATTTAAACCCGATGGGAACAGTCCAGGGTTCGACATTGTATCGTTCAACGCCCTGGCTGAATCTTCCGCCACTTTCTGCCTGGAATGCTCTTTCCGGGTCTACCCCTAACGCCGACGCTTTGGTCCATAGAATGATGTTACGGCTGTAAACCGAAAAATTGACATCCGTCAGGCCCCAATGCCGGGCGATGCTATTGGGCAACCGGTAACCCAAAGATACTTCTCTCAGTTTGATATAATCGGCGTCGAAAAGGTTCGATTCACCAATCTCCCACGGGTAGTTCAGGGCAGAGGGCAGGAAATAAGTGCCTTCGCCGCCAAGATTTTCAATGTACCCAAGAAAATTGCCGTTATTGTCAATGTTCTCAATGACCCCGGGAGCAAAAAAGCCGTCATATACGGTGGTACCACTGTAGGATTCCGGGAACCCCCCGAACTCAGGGGTGGGACCTCCTACCGGAACAGGCCGGTCGGTGAATAACAATCTGTCTGCGTTGGCGACAACCCAACTCCGTAGTTCACTACTCGCCTTGCCTCCCAACGCTCCGGGGTTGACAATCTGATCGAGC
>CAZOYZ010000492.1:3867-4120 GCA_964584045.1 uncultured Prolixibacteraceae bacterium
AGAACGCCAGTCGAAGGTCATGCTCAAGGTGAAGTTCTTATACGAAAGGGAGGTTTGCATCCCCATGATAAAGTCGGGATTGTAGTTTCCTACTTTGGTATATTCCCCTTCGTTCTGCCAGGAGGCGTTGGTTTCCTTCCCTGCCAGGAGCGGATAACCATAATAGTCTGAGTTTTTATCGGTAACCCGTTTCAACTTCCGCGAATAAAGGTCGCCTACTAATCCGTCATGACCTTCAGCCTTGTTTTTAGCA
>CAZOYZ010000493.1:0-4115 GCA_964584045.1 uncultured Prolixibacteraceae bacterium
ACAGAGTCTCATCGGGGCGAATCACGCCATTCCGGTTTAAGGTACTCCGGATTAAGCTCATATTCTCTTCGTCTGAATCCTCTGCTTTGTTTCAGGATCATATGATTCATCAGTTGTACGTGCATCAAAAATAATCAGAATATTAAAACCCTATTTTTCCAGGAAGCCCTGGAACCAACGTTTGTAGGGATCGTCAAACTTCACTTTAGCGGGATTGAATTTTTCAGGTTCCCATTTTTTCCCCACCCAGACTCTCATTTCTTCGTGTTCCTCATGCTCCGGATCCGCCAAAGCTGCCAGAACATTTTCATAACCATGAATCCCTCCGCAGTCTTCAGGCGGGCATGCTCTTTCTCCTCCGATACACAGCGGATATTTAATTTTGGGATTTCTGTACAGATAACCTTCCAGCATCACCTGATGTTTCCAGCCATCGCCATAATCGTATTCATACGTGGCCTGAACACCGTAATCATTGAAGTAAGTCGCAGCCAGAATTTCCCAGCCCGGGAAAACTTCGGGCAGATCACCCGATCCTGAAAAGTCAGGGATACCTATCCGTTCAATCTTCCTTTTTCCATTACCTTTTATTTCAAAATGATGCAGATGGTAATCCCACCAACCAAGAGCGTCCTGAATCGCTACGTGCAGATCCCAGAAGTTATAATTAGAGGGGACCTGGATCCTTCGCCAGATACGGGGCGTGATGCCTTTTATTTCGATAAGGAACTGAAGCACATGGCTTTTGGAATACACCGTATCGGGCGTTTTGAGATAATTCATTGTGTAGCCGCGCTCCGTGAAATTTTTGTCAAACCTGCTTGCCATAAGCGTCTTCAATTAATGGGTTTCCTTCTAAATTGTTTCAAAGCACCCGATAAAACTCTTCATAACTCTGCGACCTTGCCGGTATTGTCAAAGTCTTTTTCTGTAAATTTTACAGGCGTGCTGTTCATGAATGTACCTGTATGCAGTAAAAATAGGAATATTCAGCCGGATTTTTAGAAAAAATTGGCCATGATCTGACACCTGCACTAACGCGGGTGTGATGTTCTTATAGACGTTAGTTTGATACCATCATCAACGTTAGTGTGATCCCGAACAGTATTTTTTCGTGAGGCTAAACGCATCATCCGGTTTGGAGATGTTTATTTATTTGATGGTTATTCGATAACCTTTACTTTATTGATAAATACATCTTTTATCGCCAGGAATAAAAGCAATAAAAAGTTGCACAATTATACAACTTGTTTTACCTTTGCATGTGTGAAAAGGACAATTATCACATACGGCGGGTATTTTGAGCGGTTTATAGCCACGCTATTGCCGAAAGAGTTGCTAAAGCTCAATTACATACTCTCTTTGCTTGAAACAAACGACCGGTTACCTGTTAAATTCATTAAATTTATCAGGGATGGTTTGTATGAATTGCGTGTGGAATATAATGGGAACATTTACCGCGTGTTTTTTATTTTTGATGAGGGGCAAATAGTGGTATTATTTAACGGGTTGCAAAAGAAAACTCAAAAAACGCCAATGGGAGAAATACAAAAGGCATTAAAAATAAAGGAGGCTTATTATGCAGACAAACGATCACAAAACAAAGAATTATAGTGCTGTACTGGAGACCCAATACGGTGCTGCGGGCACTCCTGAAAGGGCTAAGTTTGATGAACAGGCATATGCTTTTTATGCCAGTCGGGTGTTGTTCGATGCCCGCAAAAATGCACGGATCACGCAAGGGGAATTGGCTAAAAGAATAGGGGTAGATAAGTCATATATTTCCAGAATAGAAAAGGGCGTTACGACTCCCAGCGTAGCAACATTTTACAGGGTGATTAATGCCTTGGGACTTACGATCAACATTACTCCTGCAGTTTGATCCGGGGGTGTATTAAGAAATCTTACTGTTTGTGCAATGCTGGCTGTGGATAAACAGATATGACCTTACCCGATTCCCGCTCTTCCACTATGCTGATTAGTATAGTTGCCGTGTCGGCGTGGGATGTTACCACCTGAAAGCAATCCAAGGTCAAATACCCGGTGAAGGGTAGGAGTGTAGGAGCCAGTCTGAGCTATCCCGGATCTCTTTCGCCTATTTCCAATGTCGATCTGCAGCAACTGCAGGTGATTGCCCGCGATTACCGTAACCGTAGGATCGGAGATTTTCTGAAGGAATTAAACCTGACCGAAGAAAAAGCAACAGGTTTCCCGATAATCCGGGCCGAGATGGCAAAAAATGGAAATCCCGCGCCAGTCTTTTATACTGACGACGAGCGAACATTGTTTCTGGTTACCTTGCCTTATCATCCGGAATTTGTCGGGAAAGGGACTAAGTCATTAACTAAGTCAGTGACTAAGTTAACGTCCCAAAAAGTTGATCAGTTGTTTGATGAAAGTATTGATTTTCAGAAATTAAGCGACGTGTTGAATTATGATATAGGTGAAGTGAAAGAACACCTTCGTGATAAAATAATGTCTAAGTCGGTGTCTAAGTCACTGATGATAATTGATCATTTGCAAGAGGCGAAATCGAGATTAGAGATCTTAACTCACATAGGACTCATCAACCATTCAAAGCACTTTGATTATTATATCAAGCCCCTGATTGATTTTGGTATGATTGAAATGACTTTACCTGATAAACCCAACAGCCGTTTTCAAAAGTACCGTCTAACAGATAAGGGTAAGAAATTGTTGAAACAGAGCCGTTGAAGAGGTGCCTCCCTTACCCCACAACCCATGAATAGTCCCGGTCATTCTGCTTTGATCAGTTTAATGACATCGCCCGATGTTATTTTCTGAGTATACCTACAGTATAGGTAAAGCGAACCTATACCGGCAGCTTCGCCGGCACTGGTTTAAGGCTATGACAGGCGGCTGGTATTTAGGACTCATTAGCGATGGCAGCGATCACCGTCCGGAACCGGAAGTGACCCGGCTCAACAGAAATTCCGGGCTATTCGATTACCGCCATACGCCTTTATTTTTCAACACTCATTTTTAAACGTTTTCCAAATCCCTGTCTGATTATCCGCATTAGAGTGGAAAGCCTTACATCTGATACATCGTTTTCAATCCGGGAAATGTATGTCTTGGTCGTTCCGCATTTTTGGGCCAACTGCTCTTGTGTCATTCCTTGCTCCTTCCGGAGTCCCTGAAGCATAGCTCCTATTTTAAAAGCTTCAAAACCTTCTTCGAATTCTTCTCTATCCTTAGTTCCTCGTTTCCCATATTGCTGATCCAGGTGATCTGCAAAAGATGTTAGATTCTTATTTTCCTGCTTTTTCATCAGTAAATAATTTGTTTTTTAATTGTCTGATGGAACTCCCATGTTGCTGAATATTATTTCCATTGGTGTTTGCGTTGTCGCGCAACATGTTCGTTTCATTGAAGTATTCTTTTTTTAATTTTTCCGCTAATTCTATCTCACTTTTTGGAGTCTTCGGAGTTTTCTTTTGAAACCCATTTATCAGGATGATAAGATGCCCTTTATCAAAAAAACTGAAGACCCTGTAAGTATCGCTTCCAACCTCAATCCTGATCTCATAAAGACCAGATGTTCCTTCCATGTATTTAAAGAATTTAATTGGGACACGTTCTACTGTCGCTATTAATTTCAAAGTCCAGTTAAACTTCTTTCGAACCTCTGGCCTCAGGGTAGAAAAAAAGCCTAAATAGTAATTTTTGAAATAGTAAATGTCTCTGATAAATTCTTCATTCAGATTGCAAAGTTAGCTAATTAGGTAACATCCTCCAAGCTGTTTTTCCATACTCTTCTTTTGGGGAGGTCAAGCCGATATCAATTTCCGGGAAGACAAGGATCCTTTTTTGAACCCGTCAATAACGGCCAATAGCAGAACCGGTTTATGCGGTGCACAGCATGGCATTCCGGTTCTGATCGAAGTAGCCTGAACCCATTTAAAGCAGAAGTCGCCAATGAAAATGACGGCTTCGTTTCTCTTTCAATGCTTACACCTTCCGGATGGTTGGAGAGACATAGCAGGGTATCCCTTACTTACTGGCAGAGCAGCTTGCCTGATTGCGGTGCGTTTTTGGGACAGTCATTGGATTTATCTGTATTTGTCCGCCGATTGCTCTTAGTATTTTCATTA
>CAZOYZ010000494.1:0-4113 GCA_964584045.1 uncultured Prolixibacteraceae bacterium
TTTTATGAACCCGATAACGAGCTCCTTTGGAAACAGTTAATGCTTCGCATCAGGATCCATCCTTCAACGAAAAGGCGCCTGTATCCCGGTTTCAAATGGGTGGCCGCTGCGGCCATCCTCATTCTGGTCTTTATAACCGGGATTTGGCTGGGAAACGATTCCCGGAATGGAACCCCCCCGATACTTTATACCAGTGTGACGGCCCCTGCGGGGAGCCGGACTCAAATCGTTTTGCCCGACAGTACCACCGTTTGGCTGAATTCCGGCGCCGGGATCCGTTACCCGACGGTATTTGAAAAGAACTCACGTGATGTGTATATCTCCGGTGAATGCTTCTTCGATGTCACCAAAAACCCTCAGCGGCAATTTATCGTCCATTGTACCGATTTTAATGTCAACGTATTTGGAACAAGTTTTAACATCCGCGAAAACAGAAAGACCAACCAGACGGAGGTCGCATTGATCGAGGGAAATGTCCGGTTGTTTACGAAAGCCGGCCATCCGCTTATGGCACTGGAACCCGGAGAACAGTTTATCTATAAAGGCGGAAAGGGATTTGTGTCCAGGATCGGGAACATGGAAGCGCTGACGGCCTGGAAAAGCAATATGCTGATTTTTGAGGATAAACCCTTTGGAGAAATTATTCAGACCCTGGAAAGCTGGTACGGGGTGAGATTCGATGTGGACTCCGCGGTACTAAACAACCACCGTTATACGTTCCGGGTAAAAACGGAAAGCCTTAAAGAGGTGCTTGAACTGATATCGGTGATCACGCCGATTGTGTATACAGTGGAAGGTGAAAAAGTAACTGTAAAGTATAAATAAAGACAGGGGAGCACCATCTCCCCTGTCTTGATCATTTCATGTTGAACCTGAGTCTTTTAAGCTTCCAGCCGTCTTGCAAACACCTTGGAGGCTCATCAGATTCAAAATTAAATCATTCAAAATTATGAAAAAAAAATGGATTGAACCAGAACCGGGATTTTCCCGCTTCAAAAAATTGCTGCTGGCTATGCGACTAACTTTATTTTTAATGATTGTTGCGGTCGTTAGCACGAATGCCTCGACATACGGGCAAACGACAAAGCTGGATTTGAACGTCAAAGACAGGCAAATCCGTGATATCCTTAACGAGCTTGAAGATCAGTCCGAGTATTCGTTTATGTATGACAATAATCAGCTCGACGTTTCAAAGAGGGTATCCGTGGATGTAAAATCATCGACGATCGAAAACATCCTTAGCGAGATCTTTAAAGAGACGGGTGTAACTTACAAGATTATTAACCGGCATATCATGCTTTATCCGAAAGAGCAAACAATTGCTGTTCAGCAGCCAAGAGCTGTTTCGGGCAAAGTTGCCGATTCCTCGGGTTCTCCGTTGTCCGGAGTTACGGTAGTGGTAAAAAATACGACTCATGGAACTGTTTCCGACGCCGGGGGAGGCTACTCGCTTTCGAATGTTCCGGCTGATGCGGTATTGGTATTTTCATTTGTGGGTATGAAAACCCTGGAAATACCACTATCAGGAAGGTCCGCTATTGATATCGTGATGGAGGACGATGCCGTTGGAATAGAGGAAATTGTAGCCATCGGATATGGTACCCGAAGGAAGAGCGACCTGACCGGATCTGTATCACAGATTGGCTCTGAGGAGTTGACAAAAGAGGTGAGAATGTCGCCTGAGCTCGCTATGCAAGGCAGAATGGCGGGGGTGTATATTTCCAATCCGGGCAGCGATCCGACGGCAAGACCAACCGTACGCATTCGGGGGGTGGGTACTCTTGGATTTAATGATCCGCTTTATGTAGTTGATGGTATCCCGTTAACTGAAGGCGGAGCTTCTGCAACTCATGCCGGTCTTCAGGATATGCGTACTAATATTAACGTGTTCAGTACGATCAACCCGAACGACATAGAATCGATCTCCGTCTTGAAGGATGCTTCGGCAACAGCTATCTATGGAGTGCGCGCTTCAAACGGCGTCATTTTGATCCAGACCAGGCGAGGAAAAGAAGGGACACCGAAAGTAAATTTCTCAGCCAGTTACGGGATTCAGAATATTTACAAACGGCATGATGTGATGTCTGTCCGCGATTACGTGAAAGCTCACCTCGAAGCATGGGAAAACAATCCTTCTGTGACTCCGAACGCCGCATATTACAGGTATTATGATCCGTCTGATCCGGAATACCTCGGCAATAGTCCGGATTATACGGACGACTGGGTCGACGCCGGGCTGGTCAAAAATGCGGCGGTACAAAACTACAATGTCAATTTAACGGGCGGCTCAAAAATGTCAACCTATTCGGTCGGAGCCGGCTATACCAGCCAGGAAAATGCGGTCTCTTACAGTAGATTTGACCGTTACTCCTTTTTTATGAATTCGGATCACAAGATCGCGGATTGGTTTAAAGTGGGGGAATCATTTCGTTTTATCTATTCAAAAAATGATACAAAGGAAGGAACAGGAGGTATTAGTGCAGCATTTAACCCTCCCTGGCAACCCGTATATGATAACACGGAAAACGGAATAAATGGCTGGGCATTGCCCGGTCGTGTGGTGGGCGGTGTATTTCAGTCATTTGGATATGGTAATTCGACCCGTGATACACCAGGAGCATACGACTATATGAAAAGTGTTTACAATATCCTGCGGAATATGGGTACATTTTACGCGGAAATCAGCCCGGCAGAGGGACTGAGGGTCAGGGGTACAGTTAGCTTTGATTATTCCTCCAACACCAATGAACGGTACAACGGGATGGAACGTGGTTTGTTTGAAGCTCAGCGGGGTACGCTTTATGAAGAGACCGGAAACACCTACGTGAAACGCTACAATGAAAATGTCAATATCGTCAAGGAATTTTTAATTGGTTACACCAGGCAAATCGGTGATCACCACCTTGATATCGTATTGAATGCGATGGATCAGAAGGTGAAATGGAACCTCGAGCAAAAAAGTATTGACAATCATTCCCCGATCCCGAACTGGGATCAGCGAAGGATCGATGAAGGGTGGCCGCAGACGGACAAAGGGTTGTTTGTTCTTCGCACACCATCGGGCCTGCAGGGATATATGGGAAGGTTAAGCTACAATTATAACAGCAAATATTACCTCGATGCTACTGTCCGTCGCGACGGTACTTCAAAATTCGCTCCCGGCTACAAATGGGGGACATTCCCGTCATTTGCCGCCGCATGGCGTATTTCTTCCGAAAGATTTATGAAAAACATGGTCTGGCTTGACGATTTGAAAATCCGTGCAGGTTGGGGGCAGATAGGGAACCAGGAGACCAGAGACTTTGCCTATCTTTCGTTAGTGAATTTTAATCCGAAGTATGCCCTTGGTTCATCAGGGACGGCGGCAGGACAGGGAAATATTGTACCGGCTGCGGCGCTGGGTGACTTCCCGATTATCGATATGAGTTGGGAAACATCCACTAACCTGAACTTTGGGCTGGACGCATTCCTTCTCGACAACAAATTGAGCATTACGTCAGACTATTACCACCGTACGACTGAAGGTATTCTTCAAACGATCGATATTCCCATGGTCATCGGAGCCTTAAATAATCCTGTTGTCAATCTTGCATCGGTAGTAAACAGCGGGATTGAACTGGAAGGAAGTTACATGGATAAAATCGGTGATTTAGGCTTTACGGTATCGTTCAACCTGACTACCGTTAAGAATAAAGTCAAGAAGTTATACCGGAACAGGCCATCGGAAAGTGACAATCTGCGGATTGAAGAAGGTCATTCCATGAACTATATTTTTGGTTACAAAACCGACGGGATCTTCCGGACGCCTCAGGAAGTGACCGAATGGCTTGCCACGAACGACGACCCGGGATATACGTCGCAAAAGGCACCCGGGGATGTCCGTTTTGTTGACCTCAACGGTGCTCCGGCCGAAGCAGATGGTCCGGATGCCTATGTCCATTATGAGCCGGACGGGAAAATTGATTCATACGACCGCACCTATCTGGGTAAAACAATTCCGGGTTACTATTACGGTTTTAACATTGACCTGACGTATAAAAACTGGGATGCCAGCCTCAGTTTCCGCGGAGTAGGCGACGTGCAGCAGATCATTACTGATGGTAAGCTTTCGAT
>CAZOYZ010000495.1:0-4112 GCA_964584045.1 uncultured Prolixibacteraceae bacterium
GAATGGTTTCGATGAATTCGACGGTTGACTGGCTGTTGCCGCTTTCAGGCCATCTTTCCCGGCGTTCCAAGTCGAAGTTCCTGTCGCTTTTTGCACCCCATTCAGGATTGCCGCACCCCATCCCCTGAACACCTTTAAAATAATAGGGAATATGGCTGAAAAGAACGATCGGCTCATCTCCCCGAAGCTGTTCTTTCAGAAAAGATAACTGCTCCTGATTCACCTGATAGGTGGAATTATCAATGCCCACAAAATTGATCCCGCCGGCTCGTTTTGAATAACACAAAGGGTTCTGCCCCTGATAAAAAGGCAACAATGCGCTATCGATCCAGGTTTTTCTCAAAAAGTCGGCGCTGCCCTCCATTCCCTCGTAATGCCAGTCATGATTTCCACAGGTATACAGCCACGGGATCCCTGCTTGTTTCAGCTTTGCCACGAGGGCATTCACCGTAACCGCAGACGGGAAATTAACAATGTCGCCGGTGAGCAACAGGAGATCAACCTTTTCCGACACGGCTTTCTCCAGAGCCTCATCAAAATATTCCAACGGCTTCTTTTCTGTCTCACTCAAAAGAAAATGCTTTCGCGGATGAATGAAAGCATTGTGCATCCTTGCCGAATACTCCTGCATACCCGCTTCAGACTCGTCAGCGATATCAATATGCGAATCGGTAATCTGCATAAACTTAAACGTTCCCTGAAAACCAGGGATAAGGATGGTGGCCGATCCGTCATGACTCCTTGCATGAGTCACCTGTTTGATTTCATCAGATGCCTGGCTGACACATCCCAAAAGCGGCATTCCCAGCACAGAAATAAAAAAGTCCTTTCGTCTCATCTGTTTACTTTTTCAGTTAAGATTACAATGGCTTCAGGCTGCCCGACAATTCGAGCTTTTCGCCTTTGCCTGGTTTAAACTCCGAGACCAGATCCTGATACCTGATCGTACAGGGATTTCCCAGCAGGGACGTGATGGTCACTTTCTGCAACTGATGGTCCTCCCATTCCAGATCTACCTGGAATCCTCCTCTTGCCA
Organism: uncultured Prolixibacteraceae bacterium; assembly: GCA_964584045.1. Classification (GTDB taxonomy): domain Bacteria; phylum Bacteroidota; class Bacteroidia; order Bacteroidales; family Prolixibacteraceae; genus JBCFBK01. The sequence continues at coordinate 1,037 of CAZOYZ010000495.1, forward strand.
TCAGCCCTTTTACCGATCCTCTTTCCCACGAAGGCAGCAAGGCGGGTAAAAGCTGAAGCTCCCCGTTATGGCTCTGGAGTAACATCTCCGCGATTCCGGCAGTTGCTCCAAAGTTCCCGTCGATCTGGAACGGCGGGTGATTGTCGAACAGGTTCGGGCAGGTGGACTTCGCGAAAAGCGCCTGAAGGTTTTCCTGCGCCTTCTGTCCGTCTTTGAGCCGGGCAAAGAAATTGATGATCCAGGCGCGGCTCCAGCCGGTGTGTCCCCCACCCTGACTGAGCCGTGCCTCTATGGATTTCCGGCAGGCTTCCATCCAGGCAGGATCGTCCGGGTTCGTAAACTCTTCTCCCGGATACAAGCCGTATAAATGAGACATGTGCCGGTGCCCTGGCTCTGCCTCTGCGAACTCTTCCGACCACTCCATGATGCGTCCGTCAGAACCGATCTGCGAGGGTGTAAGCCGGCCCAGCATGGTACGGAGCGTGTCGGCAAATTCTCTGTCTGTATTCAGTATTTCGGCTGTTTTGATGCAGTTGGTGAACAACTCGCGGATAATCTGGTGATCCATTGCCGGTCCCATACACACGGAAGTCCCCTCACCTCCGGGTGTCATAAATTTATTCTCAGGCGAAATGCCCGGCCCGGAGACCAGCAAGCCTGTTTTTGGATCTTCAACCAAAAAATCCACAAAAAACAATGCTGCTTCCTTTAAGACCGGATATGCCTTTTCTTTCAAAAATTGCTCATCCCCGGTAAACGCGTAGTGCTCCCAAAAATGATCTGAACACCAGGCTGCTCCCAGGGGCCACATGCCATAAGCCACCTTGCCGACCGGATCGGTAAATTTCCAGACATCGGTGGTGTGGTGCGCTACAAACCCGCGGCAGCCATATACTTCGCGCGCCGTCACCGCGCCATTCTCCCGCAGGCTGTTCACAAACCTGAAAAACGGCTCCTGGCATTCGGCCAGGTTGGCGACCAGCGCCGGCCAGTAGTTCATCTGGATATTGATGTTGATATGATAATCAGCATTCCAGGGCGGCGTCAGCGTTCCTTCCCAGATTCCCTGTAAATTGGCAGGCAAACCTCCGGGCCGTGACGAGCTGATGAGCAGGTAGCGTCCAAACTGAAAATAAAGCTCGGCGAGATGATGATCCAGGCCGCCGTCTTTTATCCGCTCCAACCGGACATCGGTCGGAAGATGCAGGGTATCGGGGTCATTTAAAGCCAGATCGACCCGGTTGAAAAGCTTTTGGTAGTCTGAAAGGTGGTTCTCTTTTAGTTGATCAAACTTCACATCCAGGCTCTTTTGAATATCCTCTGCTGACTTTTCCACTTCGTTTTCACCCCAAAAATCTGTCCGTCCCGAAATGAGCAACTCTGCTTCACCGGCATGTTGCACGGTAAGTGTACCGTTGGCCGCAATGACTTCACCGTCGGTTCCACGGAGCCTGACGACCGATGCAAAGCGGGTCCCCTGTCCTTCATGTTCCGCAAAACCGTTCATTAATAGCTGGTTATCTGTCGCTGTAACCGTTTCGGCATCACCTGGCCGGTCAAGCCATACGGTGAAATTCAGTTTTTCTTTCTGAGAGGCGGTCAGTTTCATCACAATAACTTCATCGGGTGACGATGCAAACAGTTCACGGGAATATCTTACTCCCTCCGACTCAAAGGTGGTTGTGGCCACCGCCGTTCTCAGGTCGAGCGTCCGCTTATACGCTGTAATTTCTCCCAGACCTTCAAATCGCAGGAACAGGTCACCCAGAGTTTGATAGGTATGCTTGCCCAGGTCGAGCCGGCTTCCCATTATTTTTTCCTGCGCCAGCCGCTCTCCGTCAGCATATTTCCCTGCAAACAAAAGCTGACGCACCTTGTCCAGGTTTGCCAACGCTTCCGGGTTCGCCCGTTTAACGGGACCTCCTGTCCATACCGATTCTTCATTGAGTTGGATCCGCTCTGTCTTTGTACCGCCAAACACCATAGCCCCCAACCTTCCGTTTCCAAGAGGCAATGCCTCCACCCACTCTTCGGCCGGCTTGTCGTACCACATGATCAGCTCGCGTGGTGTCCGGTTTTGAACAACCTGACAGGATTGCAGCATCAAAAAAACTGCCAATGCCGGTAATAACACTTGTTTTTCTTTCATTTAAACTATTTTATTTTTCTGCAAACCCTACTTAGAAAACTCCTGCGATTGCGCATAATATAAGTTTTATTTTTCATCTTATTCTTTGTCTAGGTTTAATAAGCTTATTTCAATTCTTTTATTCCATCTCACATTGGTAATTGGATAGAATGTTTTAAAACCTTCCGCATACTTGCAATGGTTAGAACGCCCATGGTAAATACCGCTCTCTTCAGTCATTTTTTGGAACCTGTCATCATTATAGCGTTCATGAAATTGAACAACTTCCATTTTATTGTCCCAGACTGAAGAAATATCTACGTATATATCAGGTGTAAAATGATTTAATTTACCGACTTCAAAGAAATATACCTCTCTGTTATTTATCATCCCTGCTTTAGCAAGAGCCATGATTGCCATCGCAGATGCAGCAGCATGGTCGGCTTTATCAATTGGCCAATGCAAAAATATAATTGATGGATTAATATCCTTGAGGAGCTTGATAGTTCTGTCCACAGCATCCTCATCGGCATAAACATCCCCATCTCTCAATTTAAAAAAATGGCTTGTTGCATTAATTATTTTTTCAGATTTCATAGAATCCTCCACCCGGTGTGCGGCAAGCTCCGGATCAGGCTTTCCGGTAGTGTTCCACGTATTGCCAAGTTCACCGTCAGAAGTAATAATTATATGGATATGGTACTTGTCTTTTAGCAGGTATGCAGTCCCCCCCATGCCAATCTCCCAGTCATCAGGGTGACAGGTTATAATTAACATGTTTTTAAGTGTGTCACTTTCCTGACAACACGCTGATAATGGAATAAAGAAGCAGCAAATGAGGATTAGTCTTTTCATTTTTATGGATTTTTTATTCCCTGTATTTATTTCTACTTTGCCAGATTTGAAAATTTCTCATTTTTATAATATCGATTAATATCGATCTGTCGC
>CAZOYZ010000496.1:0-2118 GCA_964584045.1 uncultured Prolixibacteraceae bacterium
CAAAGAGGCCGACCTGATCCTGCTCGATCAGGATTATCACGTGATCCGGAACTTAAAACAGGATGTCCCGTGACTTCAGGCTTTATGGCCCGATCACTGCGTCCCGGTCAATAAACAAATACAACCCTTTTCAAAACTTTTTACTTCTGACGTATACATGATCATCAATTAAAAGCCTGATTTAATAGATCTTCATTTCATCCGCATTTTCGTTGACCACCTTCATGTCAGACGGAATAATGAAGACGCTCACTTTTCCATTTTTAAGCGAACTTGTTTTCATTTTTTCATCACTGACAAATTTCCCTTCTCCGGCGGGTATTTCGACCCCGTTCGGCTTGATTTTCTTTCCTATTTTTTCGATGAATTCGGTGGTTTTCTTGTCAAATCCGGATATTTTAATTTTAAAATTGTCTTTAAATGCTTTTGAAGGATTAGTTCCCTGTTCCGGTTGATCGTCAAGAAGTAATTTCTGTTCCCCGTTTCCTTTTAAAACGACCATTTTGGTTTGACTGCCCAAACCTGCCCGGGCAATTTCGGAAAGAATTTTATTTTCCATTTGCGCCACCAGCCCGTTATCGGCATAGGTGGTCCATGCGAAGCTTAAGTATTGTTCAGCTAAGGAAATCTTTTTATAGGTTTTAAAATGATGCCCCATCAGTTGAGATTTTTCGGCGGCATCGTCAATTAATTTCCCCTTGATTTCTGAAAGCATCACATTTACCAAAGCGTCCGCATCGCCACTGTTTATGGCGAAGGCCGCGTCGACCAGTGAGAGGATTGAACCGAACTGACCATCTGATCCGCAGTCGATGAGACTAAATAACATTCGAGCAAATCTCGACAATTCGGTATGTGGTCCCAGCGGATTTGATGCAAACCAGATGGCATAGGCTTCGGCAGGCAAACCAGTGGGAATGCTCACAAAAGCTGTTTTTCGGGGATGAGGACTTTCGAAGATCTTTTTTCCCTTATCATCGACCAACGAAACCCTTATTTCGTAATTGTTTGTTCCTGAAAACATCGGTTTTACACGGGGAAATCCTTCTTTTTTCAACGAGTATTCCGGAATATACAGTAAGTTTTTAACTTTATCTTTGACTGTTTTGGGATAAAGGAGTTCTTCATATAATGGTTCAGGGAAATTTTCTGAACCCATCCAATCGAGCATATATCGCGGAACAAACCCTTGTTTTTCGATCTCCAGTTTCACGTACAGTCTGTTATTACCGGCTTCATTGCCCGTTCCCCAGTAATTCATGATTTGCGATAGATCAAGATCCTTATTCCATTCGTCCCTGACCGTAATTTTTAAAGGGACTTCGTCACCGGCATTTACTTCTTTGCTGCTTTCATACCCACTTGCCGCATTTTCGAGAACAATGTTGAGGCCTGTGGAAACATAGGCTTTTAGCGGGATGGTCATGTTACTGGTACGTATTTCGATGGTTTCGGTGACCGGCTTTTCGCGTGGTGTATCAGCCACATAAAAATAGTTGACTGAAGCCCAACCGCCTGCATCCGTCTTTACGGTCAGTTGTTTTCCCTCCGTTCCTTCCCGGGTTCTCAGCATCCCAACGGTTTGACTGCCTGCAATTGAAAAGACAACGTCGGTATTTACCTTCGGATTTAGATCTTCATCATTAAAATAAGCGCGAATCAGCGCAGGGTACCGCCGGTCAGGGGGAACAAAACCGTGATCGGAAGAGATCCCTTCGGCAGGTTCTACATTCACCTTTCCCTTGTCGGTCATAAAGCTGATGTAAGCCATATCCTCGGTGTCATACTCAACACTTTTGGCGGTTATCGTCGCGGTGTTGACCAACAATCTTGCCTGGCTTACCAGCGTTGTGACCGGAGCTGTATAGACTACCCGCGCCTGCCCGTTAGCATCTGTAACGGCGCTTGTCGCTGAAACTCTGCCGGGTATAATACCGTGCTGTTCGTTCACGGCAAAGTTGACTGTCTTTCCGACAAGGGGTTTTGAAGGATGATCAGTTCCTTGGGTATATTCATAAAGGGTTGCAGTTATTTCGGCAGTCGATTTTCCGTCAGGCTTAACTTCTCCTGGTGCGGCTGCGACTTTTATTGCATACGCTTTTTTTTGTGTTTTATCGG
>CAZOYZ010000496.1:2218-4100 GCA_964584045.1 uncultured Prolixibacteraceae bacterium
TTTATCGGGCGACACGCTTTCATTATCCGGCTTCCATTCCAATAAGGGACTCCATGACAACAACCTGTTGATGACTTCTTTTCTTTCTTCCGGAGTTAAAAAATAATCATCAAGCGCGCCTTCGGCACCAGATGCGCCGGAACGTAACTCGAAATGGTGCTTGGGAATATACTTACCGTATCTTTCAACATTGTTACAGCTATTTTGAAAATCATTAACAAACTTTCCTTTGTTTTCTTCATAAAGCTTTCTGTATGTCCCGTTTCTAAAGAAGGCGTCTGTATCTGTTATTTTCATGACAGATTCATACAGTTCAGGCCTGTGCTTTTCCATAAATTGCATCTCATATATTGAACATACCTGAGCGTAAAATACTTTCTCTACGTTGTTTTTAGAAAAATACCTGCTGTACCTCAGCATCGCATCCAGATATCCCTGTCTTGCTGCCTTCGTGCACATTTCTTCGGCCAGTGTTTTATTGATACCTACCCCGTCTCTCCCGTACATATATATTTCAAATAAAACATATTGTGCCTGCGGATGTCCTTGTCCGGCAGCCAGCAGGTACCATTTTAAAGGCTCTTTGGAGTAATCCGCAACCACAAATTGCGCATCAGCATTTCCCTTTTCAGCGGCTTCCTGGTAAATTTCTTTGGCGCGTTTAAGCGATTGGACCGGATCTATGCCTTCCGGTGTCGGATTTGCATTTGATAAATCCCATAACCGTTTTGCTTCTGCAAGGTCGCTTGTTCCGGCCTGTTGGGAAAACGCATTTAGCGAAACAAAAGGCCCTGTTAACAGAATTGCGAAAAACACCGCAGGGAAGAATGTATGTTTGATGGCAGTCATTTTTTTGGTTTTAGACTTCTCATTTTATTTCGCGACATCCTGCGACGAGCGTTTATACTTTTTCCGGAAATAAAGAACCAAAATAACAATAATCCAGAATGGCCAAATCTTAACGATAAACAATAAGAAATCAGTCATTCCGAACCAACCTTTCGATAAAGACTGCTTTAATCGTTCGGAAAATTTGTCTCTTTTTGCCGGATTATATTTAAAATCCGTTTGCTTCGATATTGTTAAATCCAAAGTGCTGTAATCAACCAGATCGCTTAAATACCTTAATCTGCCCGTTGTACTTTCAATTTCTTCTTCCAGTCCTCGTATTTTTTCTTCAATCTCCAGTATTTCCTTGACGCTGTTGGCTTTCTTCAATAAATCGTTATAGCGTATCAGATAATTTCGCTTGTTTTCAAGCCTTGTTTCCAGGTCGATAAACTGGTCTGTCACGTCCCGTGCATCAATCTCTTTGTAAAGTATCTCGCCGTCACCTGATTCAATATCGGAGATGAACTTCCCGAAATTTACGCCTGGTATCCTTATTTTAAGATAATAAGATGATTCCCGGTCAGAATTATTAAAACTCTCATTTGCATAATATCCGTCATAATATTTTATCAGCGAGTCAATCCGAAGTTTAGAGTCCTCAAGGTCTGAAACCCGAAGACCTAACCGCCCATCTTTGATAATTTTTTTCTTAATCACCTCCTGGTTTTCAATTTTATCAATCGGCGGAGGTGGTGCATTTGGAGATTGGCGTGTTACAGGCGCCATTTCTTCCTCCATGTCAGCAACTGCATAAGAAGTTTGGTCTGTCTGTCGCTGATTGCAGGAAGTAATCAGAATGATCAAAATGAATAGTGATACGATCTTCCTCATCTTATGATAATTTAATTAGTTGCAGGTTTTTTTAAGGGGCATAACTTGTTGAAAGTTATTAAAAAAGTTTTTAATAAAAAAATTAATTGAACGACTGGAAAAAGCCCGGGAAAAATGATTGAACTGAGAGGAATAGCGTGGAATCATCCAAGAGGATATG
>CAZOYZ010000497.1:0-1244 GCA_964584045.1 uncultured Prolixibacteraceae bacterium
CGGCGTGATTTTCTCAGGAAATCATTAGCCGCTGCAGCCGGGATTACCATCATTCCCAGGCATGTTTTAGGGGGCAACGGATTTCTGGCTCCCAGCGATCAGTTAACCAAGGCCATTATCGGCGTTGGCGGTATGGGACAGGGACATATTACTTATGAAGGAACCCGTCTGCTGGCCATCTGCGACGTCGATAAAAACCATCTGAATTCCACCCTGCAGAAGGTTGGTTCGGAGGTGAAAGGCTATTCCGACTTCCGTGAAGTGCTTTTACGTCCCGACATCGACATTGTTCACATTGCCACTCCGCCTCACTGGCATGGCATCATGTCGGTCATGGCTGCCCAGGCAGGAAAAGACGTCTGGTGCGAAAAACCCATGACCCGCACCATCGGGGAAGGGAAACGGGTGGTGGAGGCCATTCAGGCAACCGGGCGCATGTTCCGCCTGAATACCTGGTTCCGGTTCAAGGATAATTTCTATGGGTTAAACACCACGGTTAAGCCGCTGAAAAAAGCCGTTCAAAGCGGCGTGCTGGGCTGGCCTCTGAAAGTGACCATCAGCGGGGTGACCGGCTTTGACTGGAAATTTTACTGGGTAGGCAAACCCAACTTACAACCTGAGCCCATTCCCTCCGAACTCGACTACCAGATGTGGCTCGGGCCGGCTCCCGAAAAACCTTACAACAAGCACCGTGTACACGGTACCTTCAGGGGATACTGGGATTATGACGGAGGCGGACTGGGCGACATGGGCCAGCACTACATTGACCCGGTACAGTATATTCTCGATAAGGATCATACCAGCCCGGTAAAAGTGGAGATCGATGCCCCGCAACAACATTACGATGCCATCGGAACGTGGCGGAAGATCACCTATACCTACGCCGACGGCTGTCAGATCATCCTCGACGGGGAAAACCGGGACCAGCAGGCCGCTTACATTGAAGGACCCAAGGGGAAGATCTTCAAAGGATTCCGCTCCGATATTCCCGGATTGGATCAACTGATCGCTTCCCTCCCGGATCCCGAACCCCGGATCACCACCTTCAGCGAGTCGGTCCGCACCCGAAAAAAATTCGCTCTAAACGAAGAAAATGGTCACCGTTCAGCGACAATTGTCAACATGGGCGTCGTCGCACTACGGCTGGGACGTAACCTCGAATTTGATCCTGACAAACAGGAGTTCATCAACGATGATGAAGCCAATAAACTGATCAATCAGCCGATGCGCGGCGAATGGAAAAT
>CAZOYZ010000497.1:1344-4091 GCA_964584045.1 uncultured Prolixibacteraceae bacterium
ATGGTGGAAACAGCTTTCCTGGCAGCATTGAACAAAACTTCCGACAAGGAAATAAAATCTTATCTGATCCGGGAACTGATGTTCTGCGGAGGGTCGCCCACGGTGGCGGCGCTTGAACAGTACCTGGGCACAGCCGGTCTGTCTTCACCGGCCATCGCAACACTCACGGCCATTGGCACGGAAGAAGCTGCAGCGGCTATTTTCAACAGCCTGAAAAATCAATCCGGCGACGCGCAGATCGAACTGATCAAGGCATTGGGAACGTTAACATACAAACCGGCAGAAGCATACCTGATTTCCCTTTCCTCAAAGGCAACCCCCGGGATTCTTCTCCAGATTTATGCCGCACTGGCAGAAACCGGAAGTCCGGAAGCATCGAAACTGTTCAAATCGGCGGCCGGGAAAGCAGGCTGGTCGGGCGATGAAAGCGAAACCATGGTCGCTTACTTCCAGTATGCCAAACAACTGGCGAAAAACGGCGAAACCAGGCTCAGCAACGCGCTGGCCTCAGCGGCCCTGAAAAACTGCACCAAAAAAGAGCAGTTGCATTTCAGGTCGGCGGCCCTGGAAATCCTGGCTGCCAATCAGGGTGAAGCTTCCGCCTCCCTGTTCGTGAAGGAGATCAAAAATCCCGATAAAGCTTACCGGAATGCTGTTCTGAGAGTCGCAAAAGCCAATCTGCCGGGGCAAGGAGCCGGAGAATGGATTAAACTGTTCAGCAAGCTTCCTGCGGAAACCCAGGCTGAACTGTTGTTCTTTCTGGCCCCCCTGCAGGATCAAAGCGTGCTCTCTGATATGATCCTCCCGTCGTTGTCAGCAACCGACGCGGCAGTTCGCCACGAGGCCATCCGCGCGCTGGCCGTCAATCAGAAAAAGGTCGCCGTTCCCACCCTGCTCGACCGGATAAAAGACATCCGGGAACCGGCTGACTACCCGGTGATGGAAGAAGCCCTGCTGACAGCCTGTTCCATCGAAGAGTGCAGCCGGCTTGCCGCCGAAATGGATGAGATGAACGACGACGCCAAAATCGTACTCCTCCATGTGCTGGCCGAACGGGGAGCAACCGCAACCTTTGGATTGACCGAAAAGCTTGCCGGTTCTGCAAGCGCGGGGGTCCGCCAGGCGGCTTACGATGCGCTGAGCAGCACCTCGCAGCCCGGGGATATCAACAGTCTGATCGCCCTTCTTGAAAGATCAGGGTCGAAGGCAGAGACGGAAGCAGCCCAGCAGGCAATTATCCGCATTTATGCTTTGGAAGGTCATCCGGACGCTTCGGTCATTCTGAACAAGCTGAATTCGGGAACACAAAAGGAAAAACTGATCCCGGTGCTGCCTTACCTGAACGACCGTGCGGCGTTGAAGAGCGTAATTTCGCTGCAGAAAAACGGGACATCAGCCGAAAAGGAAGCCGCCTTCAGGGCACTGACCAACTGGAACGGCAGTTCAGCCCTTCCGGCACTGTACGACGTGTTCACCGGGAACAACCCCTTCAGGGCCGATGCACTCAGCGCTTACCTCAAACAGGTGAACCGCGCCGGAATTGCAGACGACCAGAAGCTGCTGTGGCTGGATAAGATCATGGGCCAATGCAAAACAACAAGCGAAAAGGACCAGGTGATCAACGCGGCCGGATCGGTGAAAACATTCCTGGCTCTCGTGTTTGTCTCCGGGTACCTCGATCAGGATGACCTGAGCGGTGCCGCTGCCCGGTCGGTGATGAAGATCGCCCTGCCGTCGGGAGGAGAAAAAAACGGTCTGACCGGTCAGGTAGTCCGCGAAGCCCTGCAAAAAGCAAAAGAGAAGATCACCGGCAACGACAGTCAGTATTACAGGATCGACATCCAGGAATACCTCGATAAAATGCCTGCCGAAGCAGGCTATAGGTCTGTCTTTAACGGCAAAGACCTGAACGGATGGCAGGGGCTGGTCAAAAATCCGGTCGAACGGGCAAAAATGTCACCCAAAGTACTGGCTAAAGAACAGGCTGCTGCGAACATGCGCATGACCGAAAACTGGTCGGTCAAAAACGGATCCATTGTCTTTAACGGGCAGGGCGACAACCTCTGCACCATTAAAAATTACAAGGATTTTGATCTGATCGTCGACTGGAGGATCACCAAAAACGGCGACAGCGGCATTTACCTGCGCGGCACGCCCCAGGTCCAGATCTGGGATACTTCCCGCGTCGATGTAGGCGCCCAGGTGGGTTCGGGCGGCCTGTACAACAATGCAAAGAATCCTTCCAAGCCGCTGGTGCTGGCCGACAATGCCATCGGCGACTGGAATACGTTCCGCATCCGCATGGTCGACCAACGGGTCACGGTTTACCTGAACGGGGTACTTGTCGTCGACAACGTGATCATGGAAAACTACTGGGACCGCAGCATCCCCATTTTCAGCGAAGGTCCCATCGAGCTGCAGGCCCACGGTACCGACCTGGCCTTCCGGAATATCTATGTGCGCGAGATCAATCCCGATACCTCCAGCCTGACGGAAGAAGAAAAGGCCGAAGGCTTTGTTTCCCTGTTCAATGGAAGAGACCTCGATTTCTGGGTAGGCAATAAGACGGATTACATCCCGGAAGATGGAGTCATTGCCGTTTGTCCTCAAAAAGGAGGACACGGGAACCTGTATACCGCAAAAGAATATTCCGATTTCATTCTCCGTTTCGAGTTTCAGCTCACTCCGGGGGCGAACAACGGACTGGGTGTCCATGCGCCGCTCGAAGGTGATGCGGCTTATGTGGG
>CAZOYZ010000498.1:0-4070 GCA_964584045.1 uncultured Prolixibacteraceae bacterium
TTTCACGTTACTGGCCAGCGTGTCGGAACTGATAAACATATTACCATAATCCAGACTGCCATTTTCGATCACGTTATTTCCCGGGCAATAGCCGATAAGGGCCAGCTTATCCGGCCAGGAAAGCGCTCTCAGGTATAGCGGTCCGAATCCGGGATGCTGCCCCATTAACACAGGAGGATCAGTATGCTTGCAGACCTTCCTCTCCACGAACATGACAAAGCTGATCTTGTCTTTGTCCCCATAATACCATTCCTGCCTTACCTCCCACGCATTTAACGGTATTCCGTCACGTTCGAAATAAAGTGCGAAAAGCGGATCAAACAAAACCCATTTGCGATAGGTGTTTGACCAGACTTCGGCCACAGAATGTTCCGGAGCGCCCCTCTGCACCGGATGATTGCCATACCGGAGCGCCAGACTGCGGCAAGGCCAGCCCATGCTGGCACAGGCCCCGACGAAAATCCGGGCAAAATGGCTGCAAAAAAAGGTATGACTTTCATCTGCCGCCTGAATGATATCCAGCGGTGCCAACGCTTTACTGGTCGGCGTGCCAAACTTCGGAAGACGTTTCTGCGCCCACGCAGAGATCCTAACCTGTTGTTCAAATTCATCCTTCGAGCCTTCCAGCAGTTGATCGAAACGTTCCTGTCTGCGTAGTTGTTTCAGTTTCATATTATCCGCTCCGTCATATATTCCCCGCTTACTGAATTCATTTTCAATCACCGGGGTGACGTCTTTTTCAACGACAGTTACCGTGTGCCCGTTTAAAGTGAATGTTTGTCCGGGCCGGCCGATTTCAAGATAAGCCGGTTGGGCAGATAACGTGCCGGCAATGAATACAAGCAGACCAGAAAAGGATATCAGGATGAGTGCTGTTTGCTTCATCTGAAATTAAAGTTTAATCCGATAGATGTGCTCTGCCAGTGGTGCAAAATCGTCCGAGAATTTGCCTTTCTCTGCTTTAATCGTCCTGTTCTCGTCAACCACCTCAACGGTGGTCCCTGCCTTTAATCCTTCTATGCTGATGGTCGCTTTCCCTGCCCGTGGATAGATCGGATCAAACTGTTTGGCATCTTTTGCGCCTTCACCAAGGTCCATGTTCACGGCAAACAAATAGAGGTCGTTCCCATAAAGAGTTGCCTTAAAGTTGCAGTTCAACCCGGCACCCAGTTCCATGGAAATGGTCCCGTTGAAAGGCGGAGCCAAAATGGCCGGAGCCAGACGCGAAATCTGGGTATTCAGCCGTTTAAGTTCCTCCTGCATTTCTGTGGTGGGGGCAAACTCCGTAAACGAGGGAGCCCAGGCATGGGTGAAATACCCGATCGCGGTAGCCCCGCTGGTGATGGCTTGCCAGACCTCGTTCCGGGTATGCATGGGCAAAACGTCCGGCTGTTTTTCATAGGTCATCCAACGGCTTCCCTTGCTGGTTTCAATCCAGGCATACACCGGCTTTTGTCCGGCCAGATCGCGAAGCTGAGACACCCCTTTGCCTACCCAATCGAGGTGTGCGGCATAACCGGAACCGTAAATCGGGTAAATGTCAAAGCCAATCACATCGGCATTACGAATATATTGAGGATAAAGCGTTTGCCTCACCTGCTCCGGGTAAGTGCTTTGCTGAACGGTGAAATGACCCGTTAACGTCATGAAAAGAAGCTTCTCCGGACTAAGCTTTCGAATGGAGTCGCATTTATTCGTCACATACTCGGGCGTCTTTTTCGGTTTTGCATTGACCCCTTTTCCACTGGGCATGTCGGGTTCATCGTCAAAGATCCAGGCCAGGATATGGCCATTTTCCGGAATATCTGTACTAAAACCGGGAACGCCATAACATCCTAGAGATTTGGCAGTTGCCACATCAATATTACCACCTGCATGGGTATTGATACCAAGATCCTTAAGTCGTGCGTAGTTTTTTGATTGCGCCCAGGACATGATCGGGAAAAAGGGTTTACCGTTAACCAGGATTTCATGGTTGCTCCCGACCGAAACAGACTGAATGAACTCCACATTTTCAGGAGGATCCGGCAATGGATCTTCAGTTTCCTGTGGCTGTATTTGTCCTTCATTTTTCGAGCATGCCTGTGCGGCAACGATCATTCCCAGCAGAATCACGATCAGCACGGATTTCAACAAATATTGATGCCATAGCCTTGTTTGGCAGGCCGGGTTAGATTGATTATTAAAAAGGTTTGTCTGTCGTTTCATAATTAAATTTGTTTAATATTGATTGTCAATTAAGTTTACTGTTTGCCAGATGAGCTATTTAGATTTATCAACGACATTTTCTTCCAAATGTCCGCTTATTTCATTGTTGATTATTTTTCTACTTATCCCCATTCTTTTCTTTGTTTCTCTACCATTTCCCTGACTTTTATCCCGTCTAATTCACCGGGAGAAATACCCTTTTCTACAGCCATAACCGCTGCAACGCCTGCTGCTTCTCCGATTGGCACAGAATCACCGGTTACCCTATAACTTGCATGGGCATCAAAGGACCCTGAAATACATCGTCCCGCCATCAGGAGATTTCTGCAATCGCGTGCCTGGAGACTGCCGAAAGGCACCTGATACGGTTGGGTCTTTACATTATAAAGCCCCATTCCTTCTTCCTTCTTCGGATGATGAACATCAATACCAAATTCTACGTCACAAATACCATCATCGAATTTGCGCCCTTTTTCCATGTCATCCATTGTCAGGTAGTATTTTCCAATAATCCTGCGTCCTTCCCGTATTCCAATACAGGGAGATGTTGCGGCTAAAAAAATATCTTTAAAATATTCACCTCCATGCTTTTTTAATACATCTACTACATATTGTACCTGCCGGCGTCCTTCAAGCTCGGCTTTTGTCAGACTATCGGTATCGGTTCCATCCAACCCATAAACATGAGACGGCATCAGATAGGCCATACCCGGCATTCCGTCCTGTCTGAAAAGTAAAATTCCTTCATACGGTATCTGTATCCCGGCTTTCCCAAAAATCTTTTTCATCTCTGCATTCATCGCCTGTACATCTTTCAACCCCCCTACAAGCCCATAGGTAGTCCCAGGTTGCATAGCGCCATCGGATTCCCTGCCTTTATGAAACTCACACTCTGCAAGCGCTCCTACATCGCCGTCCCCGGTGCAATCGATAAACACTTTTCCTCGCCAGTATTCATAACCACTTTTTGAAGCAGTAACGAGTGATTGAATGGTATTGTCTCTCTTCTTGACCCCTGAAACAAAGGTATGCAACCGTAGTTTCGCACCTGAATTACCCAGCATATCATCAAGGAGTAGTTTCATTGCTTCCACGTTATACACAAATTTGTTCCAGTCTTTTCTGAAATTTCCGGCATGACCATCTTTTCTCAGCCTTGTCTCAATATACTTCATTAACCCTGTTTTATTCTGATGGTCGATGATGACAGACAAGGCGCCCATAGTCCATACACCTCCGAAGCAGGGATATTGCTCAATTAAAGCCACATCAGCCCCCAATTTTGCAGCAGCGAGCGCTGCTGAACATCCGGCAGGTCCCCCACCTGCAATGACAATGTCATGATCGTGTACATTCCATTTGTCTGCAGATTTTTCTGCACCAATGGCATTTACAGACACAATCGACCCCATAGTTCCTGCCGCACCTACCTGCAAAAATTTCCGTCTTTCCATTTCAAAGCCTTTTAAATACTTTTATCATTCCTGCTGAAATTCTTTACAGAGGCAATTACCTGGCGCTTTTTTTGATTCCATTCTTTTGAATTAAGATTGTCATTTAAATAAATCGGTGACCTGATCGTTCTTCCTTCACAGGAGGTTAGTTGATCTTATACAAATGAACAGCGTAATCTGAAAAGTCGTCGGAGAACTTCCCGTCTTTCACCGGAATAGTCCTGTTTTCGCCAATCACTTCGACCTTTTTCCCTTTCGGGACTTCAAAAACGGCCTTCGTCTGACCGGGTCGCATGGCTACGGCAAAAATATAATTGTCCTTATTCAGCGTTTTGGTCATGAGATCAACCGGCACTTCCTGGTTGCTGCTGCTCACTTTGGCGTATCCTTTGGTGGAAGGGCTGTTCA
>CAZOYZ010000499.1:0-2475 GCA_964584045.1 uncultured Prolixibacteraceae bacterium
CAGAAATGCCTTTTCTGAATACGACCGGCATCCATGTAAAGGAAATGATCAAAGAGTGCCTTAATGGATAAGGTACAGCAGGGCGAAGGATAACGAAGCGAACCATTGGGTATTAATACATGTTGTCAATTGTTTCAATCCGGCATCCGATTTCCCTGCCCGAAAAGGCAATGGCCATCAGGATCATCTTTTTGTCTCCTGTGAGGTAGGCCTCGTAGTATTTCCGGTCCCGTATCTGCGACATCGCTTCGTCTAACAACCGGTCTAACGAACTTTTCCCGTGATGTTTTATCTCGGTGACCACCGTTACATCTGGCAACTGCCAAACCGCATCGATCCGCCCGATGTTAGTCGGCAATTCCCCCTGCGCTTTGAATCCCATGAAATATAACCATACCAGCAACAGGGAATGGTAATACTTCTCCTGTTCTATGTGCAACTGGTAGGGCACATGCGCGATCATGGCCCGAAGGCTTTGTTCCAATCCTGCTGAATCGCCGGTTTTAATCTGCCGGTGCATATCGTCCTGCAACTTCAGCAATTCGTGCGTCTGCACATTCGTATAGGACACAAACAAGTGGTCGATAAAAGCATTCCGAACTTCCCGGTTAGGAGTTGCAAGCGTATATTTCAATTCATCATCTTCCAAAGTTACGCTTTTGATGGTCAGGTAGCCGGTCTGGAATAACAAGGGAACCGTTTCGATGCGCTCGGGGTCGTAACTGCTGAAAATCGCATCCTTCACCTGTATCGGTTGGAGAAACGATTCGATGTTATTCCGTTTTTTGAGCAATTCAACCAGGAAGGTCGGTGTACCGGTCGCAAACCAAAAGTTTCTGAAAATCTTTTGATTAAGAAACAGTAAGATACTAAACGGATTGTAAACCGATGTCTTGCCGTCCCACGAATAACCGTTGTACCACTCACGGATATTGTCCAGCAGTTCTTTCCATGTCTTGCCTGATTTTTCAGCAACAACATCCAGTTGTTCAGAAAAATAGCTTTCCAATTCCTCCTGCGTAATACCGCATATTGTTGCATAATCTTCCGAGAGTGTAATATCTTGTGGATTGTTCAGCGCCGAAAAAACCGAAAGACCCGCGAATTTCGATACGCCTGTCAGGAAAATGAACTGCAGATGGTCGTCGGTCGCTTTCAGGATCTTGTATATGTTGTGAAGCGATTCCTGGACATCTTTTAATTCTTTTCCCGATTTGCCCATCACATCCAATATCGGCACATCATACTCGTCTACCAACACCACCACTTTTTCACCGGTTTTCCGGTGCAATTCAACGATTAATTCTCCAAAACAACTTGAAGCATATTCAGAAAAAAGCGTAATCTCATTGTCGCGGGCTAATCTTTTCAACCAGGCCGACAAATCGCGTTCAATCTCCTCCGACGTCCCATGTTTGATCGCTGTCCAGTCAATCCGTACGACCGTATATTTTTTACTCCAGTCCCATTTATCGTAAATGTAAAGACCTTCAAACAACTCCTTCCGTCCTTTGAACAGCGCATCGAGTGTACTTATCGTCAAAGACTTACCGAAACGGCGCGGGCGCGACAGAAAGTAAATGCCTGCGCCGGATACCATCCGGTGGATTTCCTTTGTCTTATCAACGTACAGGAAATCCTGGCTCCGCAACTTCTCAAACGACTGTATTCCTATCGGCAAATTTTTCATGATCGTAACATCTTTTACAAATGTACGACTTTTTGAATAACGGGACCATTGAATCATTTAGTGCTGTTCAGTTCCAAGACAACCTGAGAGAAGAAAAATAGCGGACAAAGAAGAGCGTTTCTATATGCTGATCAGGTGTTTCCTGATCTAAATTCATTCACAATTGGTTTTGCTTTTTCCAGGTCTGCTTCTTCAATAAAGAGATCAATTGCCGAAGGGATCCCTCCGAAAAATCCCGCAGCAATCCCCGAACGGAAGTCGTCCTGTGCCAATGCGGTTACTCCGGCTTCTTCCAGAATACCCTTCAGCAGGTTAACCGTAACCTCAGTTCCGGAATAGATACGGATCAGTTTATCATTCATGGCTGGTGGGCATTTAAAAGACTAAATTTAATGAAAAAAGCTTAAGAAAATGGGCATTGCGGCGATTTTTTTGCAATTCCCATTTTCTTTAATGGTATGGCTTTTCGCTTTTGGTGAGATCACTTCACTTCGATCGTCAGACTGTTTTTGCCTGAAGCGCTGAGCTTACCGTCTTTTATTTTTACGGGTTCAAAGCCGTCGGACGAAAAAAGAGAAAGTTCAAGAGAACCGTGCAGAACCTTCAGCGTGACCTCTTTTTCTTTCACCTGGCAGGTTCCCCAGGCATACCCGTTACTCCAGAAGTAAGTTCCGGAAGAGGAGGTAAAGGACATGGTTTTGTCCACCCCGGAATAATGAAATCCGGTTAGTGCCAGAGGAGCAGCCCAACTGGCCATGGCCCGTGCATAATGATGCCCGCATTCG
>CAZOYZ010000499.1:2485-4045 GCA_964584045.1 uncultured Prolixibacteraceae bacterium
ATTTCATCGAACGGGTTGCGTTTACGCCCATCGAAACGGTCCCGGATATTTTTGATGCATAAAAGTCCGTTGTCCGTTTGTTTCTCATACAGCATGCCGATGGCCGCCACGTATTCAAAGCCGGTCATGACCTCATTGTAATACGGAAAGGGGTATTCAGGCCTCTCATAGGGATAAGCCCCCATGATCAGGGCCGCTTCATCATCGAAGACATACGATCTTAAATGATTGAAATGGTTCCACATGTTTCCCCGGTAGTTGTATTTCATGATGCTTTTTAGCGTTGTTGCTGCCTTTTCAGGATTGTTTAGCCGGGATATTCATGATCTCCCATTGGCGTAGGTCGCCTCTTCCTCCCAGGTTGACCGTTCCCGTTCCAATGTCGCCGATGGGAAGAACGATTTTTAATAAGTGTTCCTGATCGTAGTGCTTCAAGACGGGCCAATCAGCTATTTTTTTCATCCCACTACCTCTAAATTAACATATATTTAAAGCAAGAACGAGGAAGAGCCATCGTGTTCGTATTTGGAATCGCTTCGTTTTTACGTCGTATAGGTGTGAAATGTTTTTACATAACTGCAAAACTTTACTTAATTACCATTGAGTCCACTCCGAAAAGTGTTTTTAAGTTTAATTAATTAATATTCAGATATTTACGTGTATATTTCAACTATTTTATGTATCTTGTTTGCATAATTTAAAAGAGTATCGCATGTTTAAGAAATCATCAGAATCGAGTCAACTTAACATATTCACGTTGCCTAAAACTTTGTTTTCCGGCAATTCTCTAAAAATGTACGAAGATGAGCATGCCTGGCATAACCAGTTTCGTAAACAGGTAACCATGCGCATTGACGAAAACATCTTCCGACCTTTATATTGTAAGGATAACGGCACCCCCAATGCACCTGTCCGTGTACTGGTTGCCATGATGATACTCAAAGAAGCCGAAGGCTTAAGTGATCAAAAGATTTTTGAGAACTGTCGTTTTAACCTATTGGTTCGCAGTGTCTTGGGATTGCATAATGCGGACAGTCCGCTTCCTGCCGAATCCACTTATTATTTGTTCCGTAAACGCATCCTGGAATATGCAAAGGAAAAAGGCGAGAACCTGTTTGAAACTGTTTTTGCGCAAATCACCAAAGGGCAATGTGCCGAATTTGAAGTTAGCGGGAAACGTATCCGCATGGACAGCAAACTGTTGGGCAGCAACATTGCCTGGCTTGGCCGCTATGAATTAATCCATGAAACACTTCGTTTGTTTTACAACCAGGTAAAACAGTCGGACGAACTGGACAAAACCATCAAGGACAGGTTAGACGAACTTCTCCGGTTGGAAGGGAACAAAGTTGTCTATGTTTGCTCCGGCGAAGAGGTCAAAAGCCGCTTGCAGGAGCTCGGTGAATTGATATACAAGATATTGCCCTTATTTTCATCTTCATCGGGTGATCATTATCAAACCCTTTGCCGGGTTTTCAATGAGCAGTATAAGGTCGATGAAAGAAAAGTGGTCATTGCCCGTGAAAAAGAAGAAATATCGGCCAAATCGGTGCAGTCTCC
>CAZOYZ010000500.1:0-2562 GCA_964584045.1 uncultured Prolixibacteraceae bacterium
ACACTGGTCGGATGGCTCGTCGGCGGTATCGGTGCCGCTGTTTTTTACGGGCTCAGCTTTTTGTTCCCTCCCGGGCCGGCCGTTTTCCTGAGCATGCTGGTGACGATCTTTGTCACCGGGGCTTTTCATGAAGATGGTTTTGCCGATTTCTGTGATGGTTTTGGCGGCGGCTATACCCGGGAGAAGATTCTCAGCATCATGAAAGACAGCCGGATCGGAACCTACGGGACGATCGGGATTGTCGGGATGCTTGGCACAAAATTTCTGACGCTGCAAGCGCTGCCGCCGGCCCTGATCCCAGCCATCCTGGTTGCCGGTCATGCCTTCAGCCGGCTGATGCCGGTTATCCTGATTTTTACGGGCCTGTATTCCCGGGAAGATGAGTTGAGCAAAACCAAACCCGTCGGGAAACGGGGAAAAAATTCGGATCTTGTTATTGCCACGGTGATTGCGTTGTTGCCCTTAGTTCTTTTACCCTGGCAACTGCCGGCAGTCATTGTTCCTATGGCTTTAACGGTCACATGGTTGTTTAAAAGGTACACCGGGCGGAAAATCGGAGGTTATACCGGTGATTGTCTCGGTGCCCTTCAGCAAATCACGGAAGTGTTGTTTTATCTTTGTTTACTGGCATTTTTGCCGTTTCAGTACGATGGGGTATTTTAATGATACCGATGATATCATTTTGACTTATGACTAAGCTTACCTGTATCCGTCATACCAGCGTGGATGTTCGTCCGGGAACGTGCTACGGACAAACCGATGTCCCCCTGGCGGCTTCTTATGCGGAAGAAATGGAGGCGGTTGCCCGGCAATTAGACCGGACTTGCATGGATCACGTTTTTTGCAGTCCCCTGGGCCGCTGCCGCCGGCTGGCCGGCAGCCTTTTTCCCCGGCATGAAATTCACCCGGATGACCGGATAAAGGAACTGCATTTTGGCGAATGGGAGAATAAAAACTGGGATGAGATCTTTTGCACAGAGGAAGGCCGGTACTGGATGGATCATTACCTGGAAGTCTCTTGCCCCGGGGGTGAATCTTATGAGGAATTTCGGAGGAGGGTAAGTTCATTTTTGAATGACCTGCCGGTTAAGTGCACCGGGAATATTGCCCTTATCACACATGGCGGTGTCATCAGGCTGGTGAAGTCAATCCTTGAAAACCGGTCGATGGAAGAAGTTTTTGCAGCTTTCAATCCGGGTTATGGCGGGATTTATACATTTAATATCGACTAAAAATGGAGAGGCTTAAATCAATCATGTTTGCGGGAACCGGTTCCGACGTCGGTAAATCGGTGATGAATGCTGCATTTTGCAGGATCTTTTTGCAGGATGGATACGCGCCTGCTCCGTTTAAGGCACAAAACATGTCGTTGAATTCATACGCCAGCAAAGAAGGGCTTGAACTGGGACGCGCCCAGGCTGTTCAAGCCGAAGCCTGTGGTATTCCCTGCCTGAGCGCGATGAATCCCATTCTGCTGAAACCAACCAGTGACCGGAAAGCCCAGGTTATCCTCCACGGAAAGCCCGTGGGTGACTTGTCGGCACACGAATATTTTTTGAAGACCGACAGGGAATTTTTGTTTGCAGAGGCCATGAAAGCCTGGCATTCACTGAACGAAAAATATAATCCTGTTGTGATGGAAGGAGCCGGGAGTATTTCGGAGGTTAACCTGTGGGACAAAGATATTACCAACATGAGAATTGCCCTTGAAACACGGTCGCCTGTGATTTTGGTCGCCGATATTGACCGCGGCGGTGTGTTTGGCAGTGTATACGGAACGATCAAACTTTTGCCGGGGGCGGAAAGGGATCTTGTTAGAGGGATCCTGATCAACAAGTTCAGGGGAGATATCGGGCTGTTCAGCGATGGTCGCAAAAAGCTGGAGGAGCTGACGGGCATCCCTGTTATTGGCGTAATTCCCTATTTCTCTGATATTTATATTGATCAGGAAGACAGTGTCGTGCTCGACCGTAAGCGTGGGAGCAGGGCCGGCCATCAGATCAACGTGGCAGTCGTATTGCTCCGGCACATGTCCAACTTCACAGACTTTAGCAGGCTGGAGCGGATCCCTGGCGTGAACCTCTATTATTCGGCCCGTCCGGAAGAAATTGCAAAAGCCGATATCGTATTGATCCCGGGTTCTAAAAACACGATTGCCGATCTGATGGATCTTCGCAGGCGTGGACTGGCAAAGGCCGTTCTGCAGGCATATGAGAACGGGAAGGCCGTGTACGGTATTTGCGGAGGATATCAGATCCTGGGTAAAGAGATCCGGGATCCTGACCGGGTCGAAGGCCTTATTCCCGTCATGCCCGGATTAGGATTGCTCCCTGTGATCACCACGCTGACAAGAGAAAAACAGACTGTGCAAGCCCGGTTCCGCTTCAGGAACAGGGAGGAGAGATGTGAGGGCTATGAAATTCATATGGGAGAAACGGAGCTATCGGGGGGAGAGCCGCTGTGTATCACCGAGACCGGAAAGCCCGACGGTTGTTATGTTTCTTCCCGGCTGTGGGGAACTTACCTGCATGGGATACTGGATAACCAGCCTGTGCTGGAAGA
>CAZOYZ010000500.1:2662-4040 GCA_964584045.1 uncultured Prolixibacteraceae bacterium
CGAACATCGCCTTCAAAGAAGTGCCGGATGTCGGTGATGCCGTATTTCAGCATGGCAATCCGCTCAATACCCATTCCAAAGGCGAAACCCGTATATTTTTTTGAGTCGATGCCGCATGACTCCAGTACATTGGGATCGACCATGCCACAGCCAAGAATTTCGAGCCAGCCCGTCTGTTTACATACATTACATCCTTTTCCCCCGCAGATGGAACAGCTCACGTCCATTTCGGCCGATGGTTCCGTGAAGGGGAAATAGGAAGGCCTTAAACGGATCTGCGTGTTCTCGCCGAACAATTCGCGTGAGAAATATAAAAGTGTTTGTTTCAGATCCGCAAAAGAGACATTTTCGTCCACATATAATCCCTCCACCTGATGAAAAATGCAATGAGCGCGTGCCGACACGGCTTCATTCCTGAATACGCGTCCAGGGAAAACCGAACGGATCGGGGGTTGGGTCTTTTCCATGACCCTCACCTGCACACTTGAAGTGTGGGTGCGCAACAGCACATCCGGGTTTTGCCGGATAAAAAAAGTGTCCTGCATGTCGCGGGCCGGGTGTTCCTGTGGAAAGTTCAATGCCGAAAATACATGCCAGTCGTCTTCGATCTCGGGTCCTTCGGCCACGGTAAAGCCCAGATGACCAAAAATACCGATGATCTCATTTTTCACGATCGACAACGGATGGCGGGTACCAACCTGCATGGGTTCGGCGGGCCTCGTAAGATCGGTCACGGCGGGTCCATGGTCGGTTTGTTCAAATCTCTCTTTCAGATCATTGATCCTGCCCAGCGCGAATTCTTTCAGTTCGTTGATGGCCTGGCCAACAGCTTTTTTTTCTCCGGCGGGCACGTTCTTAAAGTCATTGAACAACTGGTTCAGCAAACCTTTTTTACCGGTATACCTGATCCTCAGAGTTTCAACTTCTTCTTTGGATGAAACCGTCACTGACCCGAGTTCTTCTTTTAGTTGCTTAATTGTATCTAACATCTCGTTGTGATCTTGAAAAGAGATACAAAGATAAACAATCACAGGGAATTCGGGACCCGGATGAAAAATAAATCCCTGAAGCAGGCCGGAGATTTAAAATTGGGTTATTGCAGGATGGAGATCCGTTTGACCCGTATGTCTTTCAATGGCCGAAACTCACTGTCCGTCTCCACCTGATTGATCCTGTCTGCAACATCCATTCCTTCCGTGACTTCGCCAAAAATGGTGTATGTTCCGTCAAGATGGGGGGCACCACCGGTTGTTTTGTACACGTGTCGTTGTTCGGGGGTGAATTTATAGTTGTTTTCTTTTTCTATTTCATTCAATTCCGTGTCGGTATAAGTCCGTCCGGTGACGATATAATACTGCGATCCGTCCGACCGGCGTTT
>CAZOYZ010000501.1:0-2845 GCA_964584045.1 uncultured Prolixibacteraceae bacterium
TGCTGCCCGGAAAAGGCTGAAGTTAACTCCTCCTCCGCGTTGAAGATCGCGATCTGCCTTCCGATCATGTTGAACCGGACTTTTTCCTCCCTGAAAAGCTCATTGAGAATGTCAAGGATCTGCTTTTCCTGTATTCTGACGGACACTTTTCGTTCCACATCGACATTATTGCTGAAGAAAAAACGGAATTCGCTTTGCTCTTCAATCTCCCGGAGTGCATTTTTAATCGTCACATTCTCCAGGTGAAGACTTAATTTTGTTGATTGGGAATAGCTATCCACCGCAAAACAACCAAAAACAGAAATGCATAAGATAAAGATAGTCAGCTTCATTTTTTTTACTATTTCATAGAACATAATCTTATGGCTATGATATAACCATTTTTTTTTCATACTTTTGAGTTTAAGATTTAAGAACTGTAGTGATTGAATCTAACTGACAGGGAAGCGGAAAGTACCATTTTCTGCTTCCCTTTTGTACAAATGAAAGGCGTCATTAATCAGATTTCCATAGGCGGTTTATTTATGTTTGATGTAAACAGTCCGTGTTTTATCATGATAGTCATACCGAATAGGAGCGGTTACCCCGAGAAGCTGTAAAACCTCGCTGAATGATTCCATCTCGACGGTACCGTTATAGCGGATCTCCGAAAGCCGTTCATCATCATCCAACTCGATCCTGATGTTATACCAGCGTTCGAGCCGACGAACGGCATTAGGCAAAGGTTCATCATTAAAGATCAGTTTTCCGTTGATCCAGGATGTAAAGACATCGGTGTCGACCGGTTTCACCACCATATTGTCCCCGAAAACATCCGATTGTTCACCGGGGCGAAGGGTGATCATCTGCCCTGTTCCCGAACGCTGTACAGAGACAGAGCCTTTGATCAGTGTCGTCTCAAAAGCCTCATTTTCATAATTCTTCACGTTAAATATTGTTCCCTTGACCTTTACCTGGCCCAAAGAGGTGTGGACCGTAAAAGGAACCCGCCCCTTCATCACATCAAAGTAAGCTTCTCCCTTTAAAAAAACATCTCTGCTCTTGTTAAACCCGGAGGAGCAGGAAAGTTCTGATCCGGAGTTCAGCCATACCGAAGAACTGTCCGGCAACATAAAATGTGTTTTCGCCCCGTATGGGGTTTTATAGATTAATTTTGGGGAGTCCGAAAATTGTTCTTTTAACGGAGCCAATTGAAACAGGATAGCCGAGGTGGCCATGATCCCAACCAAAAAGCCGGCTGCGATTTTAAATACATCACTCCTAAGCAGGAGCCTGATCACAGAACCTTTCATCCCCTCTCTCTTTCTGATTCTTGATTCCAGTTGCTTCCATTTATTGAAGGCTTCAGGACTGTTGCCGTATTGCAACTGTCTTTCCAGCTTTTTCTGCTTTTTATAAAATTTTTCCCTGTTTTCCCTCACCCAGTCAAGTAACTCTTTCTCTTCCGAAAGCGTAAGCCGGCCATTCAGGAATCCGGAAATAAGATTTTGAACATGCTCGTCCATTTGTCTTTTTTTTGTATACAATCTGAGTATTGATTTCACCAACCCGGAAATGGAAATTTCATCAAAAAAATGTGGCGTATGGAGGAAGTATGAACTGAATACAGGATTTTCTGATTACCTGAAGATTCCTCCCTACGTAGGAATGAATCGTGTAAGAAATTTTATCGGATTGAATTGAATATCAAAAATATGCTCTCTGCAAATTGCGGGGATCACGGGACAGTACCAAAAGCAGAAAAAGTTCACTGCTCAGGTTGTTCCTGGCTACTTCCATCCCTTTTGCGAGATGTTTGTCCACCATGGTGGAAGAAATGTCCATTATTTCAGCAATTTCCCTGATCTTTTTTCCCTCTATCCAACGGAGCCGGAAAGCGGTACCGCATTGCTGCGGCATTTTTTTGATCAGGCCTTCCAGTTCGGCGTGGAGTTTCTCGTCGAAACTGATAAAACCGCCGGAGTGATTAAAGCTGATATGATAAAGTTCCTCCGTTTCAAATTTAACTTGCCTGTGAATATATTTTTCTTTTACAATCCTGGCTTTCAAATGATTGATGCATTTGTTATGCATGATCGCATACAAAAATGCAGGTATATTCTTTTTTGCATCCGGATTAGTCCTTTTCTCCCAGATATCCAAAAACACATCCTGTACCAGATCTTCGGCTTCTTTTGTATTTCCCAGGATATGTGCGGCATACTTCGTTAATCGTGGAGAATATTTTTGAAACAGTTGTTCAAATCGAATCAAATCCTGGTCAAACAAGTGTGATTGATCTTTACCCATTCGAATCGTCAAAATATGAATGGTAAATATAGAAAAATTCTCCTCCAAAAATCAAAAGACGTCACAAACGTTTCCTGCAGAACATTTAAAAGACAGGATCAGGATAAACCCGGCAGACACGTATCAGCTGACAATAAACGGATTCCTGCTTTTCGCCGTCAGCCAGTAATCACTTTTTAGATTATTGCGAATACAATAATTGAATTTTGAATAATCGCTTTTTTGCAAAAATCAGCGTTTCCTGCGCATCCTCCTTTTGCCAATCATTTTTACCTGCGAAATAAACTCATTCAGGCCCTGCGGCACCGTGTTAGAGGATCGTGACCCGCTCACGGTCAGAGATCAGTCAGCGTGGTGTTATTTCCAGTTTTACCGGCCCGACCAATCCGGATTTTAAGGAATCGCCGCGATACCGGGTCGGTATCGTCACATAGTGGTTCGCCAGGGTATTATATACCAAAATCTCCAGACGATTTTCTCCTTCCCTGACGTGGGCCGACAGATCCAACTTCCAGGGCGGTGAAACCAGCACGCCCGCTGTTTTTCCGTTTATCCT
>CAZOYZ010000501.1:2945-4036 GCA_964584045.1 uncultured Prolixibacteraceae bacterium
TGCGCAGGATAACCTGATGTCATCTGGCTGACTGACGCCGGCTTCCCGTCAATCCAGGCCTTGATGGATCCGGTCACCGTGATGGTCATCGCCTTCAGTCCCGGAGGCGCTGTAAAACGATACCATCCCGCCGGGCGCTTATCTTCGGGCAAAACATCAAATGCCACCCGGCTCTTCAGGTCATTCCACTTCATGGATAACGGTGTTCTCTGTCCGGTTCCGGGAGTCTCTTCCCCGATCACGACAAAATGGCCCCGTCCGGGATTATTATAACGCAACAATAACGAATTACCACCTTTGTTCAGTTGCTGATGCGACGAAACGTCGTTTACTTTCTTATGATTCAGGAAGATCGCTTCCGGCTTCAGTCCGTCCATCTTGAAGGTTGCCCTGCCGGATTTTTCCGCAAACGCGGAGGTCCACAGGTAATAGCACGTCCCTTCTTCTTCCTTCGTATACAAAATCTCGTTAAACTTCTTTTCCGGTTTACCCAGACCAATGAAATCATCACTGATGTTTTCCTTTAAGCCATGATGACCCTGATGCCCGGGATCTCCTTCCATCCCCCAACGCCATGAAAAATCATAAGGTTTCCAGGTGTAGGATTGGCCGTCGATGACCACCGGTTTTGAAAAATCCGGCATCTTTTGGGATGACAACAGCCTGTCAAGCTCCTCCTGATTAACAGAATCAGGAAGCGGTCCCAGTTTCCGGAATTTTGTTCCGAAACCATAGGTCACCCGTGCCCATTCTGAGTCATCGAACCCGGGAAGCTCCCATCCTGCAGGATCGGACGATTCCTGCGCATAGCTGAAGATCCTGGCTTCGGCGCCAATCATCTGCATAGTCACCGGAAGCCGGAAGTCGCCCCAGCGGTTGTCCATCGTGGGTTTCAGTTCAAACTCCCAATTCCCGTCCAGAAGCACCGGTGCGGAGGCACCCGGGGCATTTTGACCATCTGGTTTTTCATCTGCTGTTCTCCCGTTTCTTTCAGCGGGTGAAAAAACAATGATTTGGGCTTCGTGGGTATCAAGCGGCATTTTGATCCTGCTCTCTCCCATCCCCGCGCTTGTTTGCTCCAGCGGTTTTGT
>CAZOYZ010000502.1:0-2664 GCA_964584045.1 uncultured Prolixibacteraceae bacterium
AAATGGCCGATCTGGTTACCGAAATGAAGGAGATAAAGCATTATTACACCAAAGGAGTACAAGCAAGGAAGGGAATCGAGTATTGAAGCCGGATAACCGATTGTTGGAATTCTGCTTTTTTTCTGTTGACGATGATGATCGTTTTTTTTCATCAGTTTATTTATTTCTCAAATTGGACGTAACTGGAATATCAAAACAAGGATGTGTTCGCAGCCACAAATCTTGATATGGATCCTTGGCTGGAGAGTTGACTTTAGTTGATCAGTTTTAGATCGAAAGGATGAACGAGCACACTAAAGATATTGGAGTTTAAGGATAGTCGAATAAATATTTTTTCCAAAAATCTAAAAAAATGCAACTGCAAACTCCTGTAAAACAAATTGCCGCGATTCATGATCTTTCCGGATTTGGCAGAACGTCGTTGTCGGTCGTGATCCCGATACTGTCCGCGATGGGGATTAAAGTATGTCCGTTGCCTACCGCGGTATTGTCGGCGCACAGTCAGTACGAAGGATATCACTTTATCGATCTGACAGACCAAATGCAGCCTTTAATTGATCACTGGAAAAAATTGACAGTGTCGTTTGACGCCATTTACAGCGGGTTCCTGGGATCCCATAAACAGATACGGATCGTTCAGGAGATGATTCATACCTTTACAGATGGAACCCAATTGGTTGTCATTGATCCGGTGCTTGGAGATAATGGGAAAATGTATGCGTCGACAGATCCGGAAATGGTTTCCGGGATGAGAGAATTAATTCAAACAGCAGATATCATTACACCTAACCTGACAGAGCTGACTCTGTTGCTGGGAAAGCCTTTTTCTCCTGAATGCAGTGAGCAGGAAATGAAAGGCTGGATATTGGAATTATCGGGTATGGGGCCGGATATCGTTGTTCTTACAAGTGCTCCCGATAAAACCCCGGGCAAAAAATTCTCAGTGATTGCCTATAACAAGAACGGCTCACAGTTTTGGAAAGTGCCCATTGATTACATTCCTGCCGACTTCCCGGGAACAGGCGATTGTTTTACCAGTGTGCTTACCGGCGCTTTGTTACAGGGCGACAGTTTACCTATCGCGCTTGACCGGGCGGTCCATTTTATATCCTATGGAGTGAGGGCGACATTTGGGTATCCCTATGATCCTTCGCAGGGGATATTGCTGGAAAGGATCCTTAACCGGTTGAATTTTCCAATGCCGGTAAGCAGTTATGAGATTTTATAGTTTTAACATTGATTTAATCTTTTGTTAAAATGGAAAAATGGATTAACTGGAAAAACAGGCTGGTTATGCCTGTTTATCACCCTGCAGCTTTGTTATACAATCCATTATTAAAGTTTGACACTTGGGAAGATTTTAAGAAGATTGTCTTTAAGTACCGTGAACTTGTGGATCCTTACCATTATTCTCCTCACGTTTAGCAGAATATTAAATTTTACTGGCGTTCATATTATTTGTGCAGTGGTAAACGCATTTTTCTTTTTTGGTTTGAGAGATTAATCTACTGTGTATATCTATGTTAATTTTGTTGTCATCAGCAATTTTTTTTGTATAAAAATTTTTAAATGATCACACGTTCTTTTAATTTTAACTAAAAAAAATGTTGCACCACATTGCACTGACGGTAACCGACCCGGACGAAATCCGGAACTTCTATGAAGATGTCTTACTCTTCAGTTTGAGTTATAAGTTTTCTTTAGACACGATCGAAGTGCTAAAGCAACTTTTTAATACAGAAAGGCAGACCGAAGTGTTTGTCATGAAGCATCAGGATGTTCAGTTGGAGATCTTTATCGATCCAGTCTGCGAGAAAAGACGCTTTTCTCACATTTGTCTTGAATACTGGAAAACGGGAATGATTTTTAACCGTGCTGTCGAATCAGGCTACCGGACATGGATAAAAAAGAATCCGGATCACCTCGCTTACTTTATATGGGATAAAAGCGAAAATTTATTTGAAATTAAGGAAATGGAGGAGTCATGAGACAAGGAAGGGGACAGAGACGAGGATATGGTAACATAAGGAAGTGGTTCTCGGGGAGTCAGGTTTGTGTTTGTCCGCGGTGTGGTTATACCATTCCGCACATTTCCGGCCGACCTTGTCGGGCATTAAACTGCCCGTATTGTCAGACTCCGCTTTTACGGAATGGAGAACTACAGCAGAATAATAATAATCATAAAACTAATTCTGAAGAGAATACCAAAACGGAAACTTTAAAAGCAAAGGTGATGGATTTTCCTAAAATAAACCTTGACAGCTGCATCGGCTGCGGGCGGTGTATTGACACATGTCCGATGGATGCCATATCGCTGGTGGACGGCAAGGCGGTTATTGACCTCGACAAGTGCGCAAATTGTCATGCATGTGAAAGCGCATGCCCGAACGATGCCATTTCTTAATGTATTTGGATTTTACTTGACGAACTTGCTCTTAGCTGAGTATTGGAATCATCGGTTTTAGTCGCAAAATAGATTTAAATAAGCGGGCATGAATTACTTTAAGACCATACGAGAAAATGTTTTTGCCATCCGGCAATCAGTTCCTTCCGGGGTACTGCTTCTTGCCGCAGCAAAAACCAGAACCGCCGACGAAGTCAATGCAGCAATAAACGCGGGTATTGGAGCAGTCGGATATAATTATATTCAGGAGGCGGAACGAA
>CAZOYZ010000502.1:2674-4034 GCA_964584045.1 uncultured Prolixibacteraceae bacterium
CACCCTGGCACCTGATTGGTCATCTGCAACGAAACAAGGCAAAAAAAGCGGTTCAGTTGTTCGATATGATTGAAACGATCGATTCGGCCGGGCTTGCTCTGGAGGTCAATAGACTGTGTTTGCTGGCCGGGAAAAAAATGTCCGTCCTTATTGAGATCAACAGCGGAAGGGAATCAAATAAAACAGGTGTGTTACCTGAAAATGCAGAACAACTAATCAGGGAAATCAGTGCTTTGTCCAATTTGCACGTTCAGGGGCTGATGACAATGGGCCCGAGATTCGGGGATCCGGAAAATGCCAGGTCATACTTTAAGGCAACCAGGAAGATTTTTGATCAAATCGCGACCTCAAAAATACCTCAGGTGGAAATGCGTTATTTATCGATGGGGATGAGCAACAGTTACCGGATTGCCATTGAGGAAGGAGCCAATATTATCCGGATTGGTAGTTTTTTATTCGGGGAAAGAAACTAAGAGGGATAGCAGCTAAACATCCCACTTTGAGTAGTTTTCCATCCGCATATTGTGGAATTGTTATTATGAATATTTGGTTGTTAGCATTGATTATTCTGGTGATTGCTGTTTTTCTGGTGATGACAGGGCACGGCGGCGGAAATTTCTTTATCATCGCGCTGGTCCTTTCAGGCATTGAAATGCATCTGGCTGCCACATCGGTTCAGTTTATTTTACTTACATCGGCATTTTGTACCATGCTTGTCTTTGGAAATAAGAAATTTGTAGAGTGGCAGTTAGTTGTCTTTATGGGAATACTGATAGGAATGTCCGCTTTTTCAGGAGGCTTTTTATCCGATTACATCCCTGGTAAAAGCTTAAAACTTATTTTGTCAGCGTTACTTTTTGTTCTGGGAATACTTATGCTCAGACCGGTCTGTGGACTTTCGCCGGTAACATCAAGAGCGGGTCTGAAATACTGGAATGTGAGATCATGTGACGGTACTGCTTCTTATACAATCAACCTGATTATTGTTCTGCCTGTGGTTTTAGTGTTCGGGTTTGTTGCAGGAATGGTTGGTATTTCCGGGGGCTCTTTTATTGTTCCCTTGCTGGTGCTTATTTGCAGACTTCCCATGAAGAATGCTGTAGGAACGGCAAGTGCGTTGGTTGCCGTTTCAGCTTTAGCCGGGTTTACGGGACACGCCCTTTCTGGCCATTTTGATTACCGTGTTGCTGTTCCGCTCGCTATGGCCGGAGCCGCGGGTGGTCTGCTGGGAGGGAGTTTTGCGATAAAATCGAAACCTGAGGTGCTGAAAATACTGTTTGCTGCCACTACGCTTATTGCAGCGGTAATCATGGGTATTAAGAGCCTCCCGTGAGTAATTCCGTTTATTCAAAAAGGGAAA
>CAZOYZ010000503.1:0-4027 GCA_964584045.1 uncultured Prolixibacteraceae bacterium
CGGAATTATCAATTAAGCGCGGAAATCAATTTATGAAAAGGTATATTCATATCACATTCTTTACCCTGATACTCCAGATCCTGTTTCTCACGGTTCCGGGGTTCGAAAAAGGAGTGGATGAATATTTGTTAAAGGCTGTTTTCCTTGAACGGTTTACCCGCTTTATTGATCTTGGGGCTGCGACATCCGGCAGAGACAGCCTTTTCGTGGTCACGGTTTTCGGGGAAAATCCTTTTGGCGACCGTCTGGAGCAGGTTTACCGTGATCAACGGATCTTAAACAGAAAAGTGAAGCTGATTTATACCGATAAGTTAGATGAGATTGGCAATCCGGATATGATATACATCGGTAAAGACAAAAAAGACGAACTCGACGCGCTGTTTCAGCACATTCAGGGAGACCATACCATCACGATCGCAGATTCACCGGCGCTTTCGGGCAGCGGAGTAATGATCAATTTGCTGGTTATCGGTAACAAGATCCGTTTTGAAATTGATCTTGAAGCAGCAGGCAAAAAAGATATAAAATTTGACCGGATCCTGCTGGTCAATGCTATTATTGTAAAACATGAAAATACTGAATAGTTTAAGGGCGCGGTTGCTTATCCCGATCATTATCAACTCGTTGACCCTACTCACGGTCACCATCGTATTCCTGGGTCACCGGCAATTGACGGATGTCAGGCAAAATGTGATCAATCAGGCCCGCGCCAATCTTCAGTTAATCGCTGATTATGCAAGTGTTCCGCTGATATTTGATCAGCCGGCAGATGCAGAAGAAATATTGTCCGGATTGAAAAATGTGCAGTCGATCCGATCGGCTGCCATTTATTCAGAAGACGAAAAGCTTTTTGTATCATTTAGCGCCGATTCGTTGATCCCGCCCCTTCTGCCTGATTTAACTGAAAAACAAGTTCGTTCCGGTAAAAAAAGCATGTTCATCGCGGTACCCATTATCCACCGCACTGTGAAATACGGTACGTTGGTGGCCGAGATCGACCTGACCGCACAACAACGCCTGATCAGAGAGTTATTCTGGTTATTCGTCACGGTATTCAGTGCCACTGGGCTTTTGGCGGTGCTTATGGCGATCTTGTTTCAGCGAAGATTTCTTAAACCGATTTTATTACTTACCCATAAATTCAGGGAAATATCGCATGCAAACAGTTTCATCAAAGCTCCCGACCCCCTCCCGGCAGGCAGTCAGCTAAGCAATGAAATCGAAATCCTGTTTGCCGGCTATAACAAAATGATCTCCGCATTAACCCTTCGGGAGAGGAAACAGGCCGAAGCAGAAGCCGCCCTGAAAGAAATGAATGAAAAACTGGAATCGAAGGTCGCACAAAGAACGGAGGAACTAAGGCTGGCCAAAGAAAAAGCCGAAGAATCCGACCGGCTGAAATCTGCTTTCCTGGCCAACATGTCACACGAGATCCGGACACCGCTCAATGCCATTGTCGGCTTTACGAGCATGCTGGTCACTGAAGATTTTGATCCCGAAACAAAAGAAACCTATCTCCGCATCGTGGAGGAAAACACAGAAAATCTGCTGAATCTGATCGAAGATATTCTCGATCTTTCAAAACTGGAAAGCGGCAGCCTGGACATCAGTCCGAAAGAAATCGATCTGATCGCTTTTAGTCAGGATATCGGTAAGAATGCCTTAATGATGCGGGACCGGATGAATAAACCACAATGTAGCATCAGGACCGATATACAATCGCTGGAACAACACGCAAAAGGCTTTTTTGACAACCTGCGGATCAAACAGGTGATCCTTAACCTGGTCAATAACGCCCTCAAATTTACAGACGACGGATCCATCACATTTGGGATCAAAAACTCAGGAACAGACTATCTTTTTTTTGTCAAAGATACCGGGACGGGTATTGACGATAAAGATAAAGATCACGTATTCGACCGGTTTTATAAAAGCTATGGGTCAAAAAAACTGTACAAAGGCACCGGCCTGGGACTGGCGATCTGCAAAAATCTGGTCGAGGTGTCGGGAGGAAAAATCTGGCTTGAAACAGAACCAGGTAAAGGAACTACCTTCTATTTTACCATCCCTAAATGACAAAAACAATGATTTTTTGAATTTTCCGGAACCTGGATAACCGGAAATCAAAAATAAATCTATTACTTTGCATCTCAAAGTACTTTTACAGATGGAAAACACCGAATTTTACCTGTCTGAGATCAAAGAAATCAGAAAAATGATGGAACAGTCAAGCCGTTTTTTGTCGTTAAGCGGTTTGTCGGGAGTTTTGATCGGCCTCTATGCCTTGACAGGGGCATTTATCGCCTCCGGGATCATTTATTTTCCGCAGCTTCCACTTTTCAGTAACGTTTTCCCGGAGGAAACAGTAAAGAGCCTGATCTTTTTGGGGGCAGCGACCCTGATCCTCTCGTTGTCGACCGTGCTGTGGCTCACATTTCGCAGAGCCGGAAAGGCAGGTAAAAAAATATGGAATCCCGGCTCCAGGCTAATGTGTATGAATCTTGCCATACCCCTTGTCACCGGTGGAATTTTGATCCTGATCTTTATGATTCAGGGGCTGTTCAGTGTGATTGCATCCTCCTGCCTGGTGTTCTATGGACTGGCACTGGTTAATGCCGCTAAATTTACTCATGCGGAAATCTTCTATATGGGGTTGTTCCAGATCATCCTGGGTATTTTGGCCGCCCTATTCCCCGGGACAGGATTAGTCTTTTGGGCGATCGGCTTTGGTTTTGTCCATATTATTTACGGTACCGTGATGTATTTCAGGTATGAACATAATCCCGGAAAAGTGTGAAGAATTTATTTAAGAAACTGGATAAAGCATTTGAAAACAAGGTCAGGCTGGGTATTATGTCGGTACTGATGGTGAATAACGAAGTGCCGTTTAATGAATTGAAAGAGATGCTGGAGCTGACCGACGGAAACCTGGCAAGCCATGTGAAATACCTGGAAAAGGAAAACTATGTCGCAGTCCGGAAAAGTTTCGTGAATCGCAAGCCTAATACGGTTTATTCGGTGACGGAGACCGGCAAGGCTGCTTTTGAGGGCCATCTCAATGCCCTGGAGGAGATTATTAAAAAGCTGTAATTTTTTTAAACTTTAACTTTGAAATTCAAAGTTCTTTGCATCAATCAAAAATAAACAAAATGGAAACACATCAAATTCATGAAGAGGTCCCAAAAACGTTCAACTGGCAGTTGACACTGAAAGTAGTCGTCATTGGTGTGATCATGCTTCTTTTGCTGATCCCCAAGTTAATGATCCTGGAGCTGATCAAAGAAAGGGAAACCACGTCCGCATCGGCCAGGCAGGAGGTGATGGATAAATGGTCGCGCGCCCAGACCATCAGGGGTCCGGTACTGACCATTCCGTATATCGAAAAGGTGACGGATAGCGACAAAAGGATCAGGGAAGAGATCCGCCTGTGTCATTTCCTGCCGGAAACGTTAAATATCGAAGGTGAGATTTCTCCCAGGGAGTTGCATCGCAGCATCTATCAGTCGGTCGTTTACGAATCGTCGCTGAAAATAAACGGTCATTTCGATGTTCCTGATTTTGCGGCTTTAAAGACCGATACGTCAAGCGTGTTGTGGGAAAAGGCTGAACTAACTGTTGCCGTCAGCGATCTGCGCGGAATAAACACAAAGGTTGATCTGTTATGGAACGGGAAATCCATTCCCTTTTCTCCGGGGATGGACAACAAGCTGATCGGCACAAACGGCATATCGGTTCCTTTGCCCGATCCGGCATTCGCCCGGTTTCCTTCCGACTTTCAGATCACCCTGGAATTAAAAGGCTCGGACGGACTACTGTTTGCACCGTTAGGTGAGACAACCACAGTACATATATGCTCTTCCTGGAATGACCCCGGTTTTCAGGGTAACTTCCTGCCTGCCGACCGTACCATCACCGCCGAAGGGTTTGAAGCCCGCTGGAAGATCCTGAATTACAACAGAAATTTCCCGCAGGAATGGAAAGACGATGAATACACGGTAACAAATTCCGATTTTGGTGTCAATCTCGT
>CAZOYZ010000504.1:0-4020 GCA_964584045.1 uncultured Prolixibacteraceae bacterium
ATAATGGTATTGGGATGGACGAGATGACTCAGGCGAAGCTTTGGGATATCGCACAACCATATACCGCCAAGGGTACTGCGGGTGAAACCGGTACGGGCTTAGGCCTCTTGCTGTGCAAGGATTTCGTGGAACGACACGGCGGAGAGATCCGGGCAGAAAGCGAGTTAGGAAAAGGGAGCACGTTCACATTCCGGTTGCCTCAGGCAAAGAACGGTGAAATGAGGATTCCATCCTGACACGTTTAAAACTGTACCAGGATCTTCATGATCTTTCCGGGATCTTCGGACCATTTCCGCAGGGCAGATGGGGCCTCCTCCGGGGAAACGACCGCTGAAACCAGCAACGGGTCATCCAATCCGGAATTTTTAAGAAACCTGATGACCGATTCAAAATCGGAGGGATTGGCATTCCTGGATCCCATGATCTGCATCTCCTTTTGTACCCACAGCTTTGTCGGAAAGGCAATCTCGTTGGCGGCATACCCGATACAGATCACCCGTCCGGCAAAAGCGACTTCTTCTATCGCCGCGCGGTAGCTGGCTGCATTTCCGGCCGCTTCGATCACCACCGAAGGGCCATGACCCCTGGTTATTCTTTCCAGCTCCTGGTGCAGGTTTTGCGTCACCGGATTAATGACGTGGCCGGCTCCCAGCTTTCCGGAAGTTTCAAGTTTTGAACTGTCGATATCCACAGCAATTACCGTAGCGCCGCGGAGCCTGGCCCGCACAATGGCCCCGCTGCCGATCATACCGCATCCAAATACAAGCACGGTATCCAGGTCGGTCACTTTACCGTTGTCGACGGCGTGGAAGCCAACGGTCATGGGCTCCACCAGGGCAAGTTGAACCGGTGTCAGCTCCTGGTCAAGAATGACCTTCTGCCACGGAACAGCGAGGTATTCAGCCATCGCTCCATCCCGCTGAACTCCCAGCGTTTGGTTGTAACGACAGGCATTGAACCGCCGTTGTCTGCACGATGTACACTGACCGCAACTGGTATACGGGATCACGGTGGCCCGTTGACCGGGTTTGAAGGAAGACGGTACATTTTCGCCGATGTCTTCGATCACTGCCGAAATCTCATGACCGGGGATCCGGGGATAGGTCACCAGCGGATTTTTGCCCAGGTAGGTACTCAGATCCGATCCGCAGAATCCCACATATCTTATTTTCAGCAAAACATCATCTATCCCGGGGTGGGGCCTCTCCCGCTCCACCATCTTCATCTCCCCGGGCTTTGTGATTTCCAATGCTTTCATAGATTTCAGTATCAAGTATCAAGACACAAGTATCAAGAATTAAGAATTCATAACCTGCAATCAGGAACCGGAGACCGGAAACAACAGTTACACGTTCACAGTCTATAGATCCTCATCGCATTTCGGTAAAAAATCTGGTCCTGCTCTTCCTCGCTCAGACCCGATAAGGCATTCCTGACCAGGCTGAGCCAGCCGGAGTAACTTGTGGCGACCAGGCATACCGGCCAATCGGACCCAAACATCAGCCGGGACGGGCCAAATGCATCCAACACGGTTTCCAGGTATGGATGAAGCTGTTCCGGGGTCCAGTTCAGAAATTCCGCTTCCGTAACCATTCCGCTGATTTTGCAGCTTACCTGTTCGCGTTTGGCAAGTTCCTTAAGATATCTTCTCCAGTTGGCGATTTCATTGGTACGGATCTTCGGTTTGGCAATATGATCGAGCACGAACGGTTGCTCCGGATGCCGGTCAGCAAAACGGATGGCATTGGGAAGCTGATGTTCAAAGATCAGGATCTCGTAGATCAGTCCGTGCCCCCTGAGCATGTCTACTCCCCGGTTAAATGCTTTCCCTAAAATGAATTCCGGATCAGGTTCTCCCTGTACCACGTGGCGAACACCTTTCAACCAGGGATTTTGTACATATTTTTCCAATAACGGCGCGATCTGTTCATGGGCCAGAGGCAACCATCCTATCACACCCTGAATGAACCCCTGCCGGGAAGCAAGTTCCAAAAGCCAGTCTGTCTCTTCCAGGCATTGCCGGGCCTGAACCGAAATCACGCCCGTCACTCCGGTGCCTGACAAGGTTTCTTTCAGATTTTCCGGCAGAAAATCCCTCCGGATCACCTCCATTTCGTCATCGATCCAGTCAAATTCAACCGGATTGTACTTCCAAAAGTGCTGATGGGTATCAATGATCATCTTTTTCAGTGCTTAGAGATACGGGTAATCGCGGTCAATAATTCCGGAATTCTTCAGGGCATCCCAGAAAGCCTTGTCAAATTTCGCCTTCAGCACGTCCCGGTTATGGAACATGCGTTGCGGCTTGCCGGGATTAAGCGCTACAGCCGATATTTGAGGCGCTGAAAAAGCAAACTTCAGACACGCATCCCCGGGTGAAACTTCGAACTGTTCACAGATGGCGAAGAACTTCTTCCGCCATTCAAATAATGGCTGGTCAGACGGATCATCAGGATGAACAAGCCGGTAATCGAAATAATTGCCGCCGGTTAAAAATCCGGCGTTAAAAACGGCTGAATTAATGATCTCCACGCCATCCCGGTCAAGTTGTTCCATCAGGCGGATGATCTCTTCAGGATGGTGATAAATTGTAAACTGGTTGGCGATCATCACCCAGTCAAACCGGACATACCCATAAAGTTCACGGATCACATGGCAGTCTTTCGAACCAACGCCAACGGCCTTCACCTCACCCCTCTCCTTTAATTCAAAAAGAGCTCTGTATGCTTCCAGGATATCGTTCAGCCTTTTCTCCCGGTCGGCATTACCGGACGCGGCCATCAGGTATTCGTCCGGATCGTGTACCGAAACGAGGGCGGGACGATATTTCCCGCCCAGCAACTGACATCCTTGCTCCCAGCATTCCAGGATACCCCTGTAGCTGATCTTTTGCACAGCGTCAAATTGAAGATTAGCCCAGGCGCCGGGTTCGAAAGTCGGCTCTGCAGATCTTAACGGAACGCGGTACCATCCCAGCTTATTGCTGATCGTAACCTGACCGGGCTGAATACCAAGTTCTCCCAGACCCCGTCCAAGGACCTCCAGCGCCAGACCGGCGCCGTATTTCCCGGCACTGTCGATCATGACCACACCGTTTTCCACCCTGAACCATTCCCGGATCAAAGCCAGTTTCTCCTCTTTGGTCAGTTCCCGGTAAAGATTTCCCAAATAACTCGTTCCATAGATAATTGGCGAGCTGATCAGCTTATTTTTCCCTGTGTTCATCGGTTTTCGATCTGAATAGGATAATGTGATTACAGCTTGTATCTGACGCAAAATTCCATCAAATCAATTCTTTATGCAAGTGATCATATACTGGTATCTTCATGCAAAGCTTTGCGGGAACCTTTGCGTACCCAAAAAAATGTTCTAAAACATAAATCCGGGGAAAAAATAGTCGTGACACGATCAATTTCTGCAGGGAGACCCATGCACGGATAGTGACTTCAGAAGTGAGTCGCCCTCTAAAAAATATGCCCGCCGGTTTGCCGGGATACGGGCTTTGTTTGAAAAGCACAGATCACCTATTTTTGCAGAATAAGTTTACATGATGGGTAAAAGACATGTTTCGTTAAAAGACCTGGCCAGGGAACTGAACGTTTCCATTTCGACGGTTTCTCGGGCTTTAAAAGACCATCCGGATATCAGCCCGGAAATAAAGGAAAAAGTGAGACAACTGGCCGCTTCTTACCATTACAGTCCCAATCCCCTGGCCATGGGATTGCTGAAGCAGGAAACCCGGATGATCGGTGTGATCGTACCTGATCTCGTTACCCATTTTTATGCATCGATCATATCGGGAATAGAAAGTTTTGCGAAAGAAAAGGGTTATTTTATCCTGATCTGCAGTTCCAATGAGTCTGTTCAAAAAGAAAAAGAATCGATCGAAAATCTGCTGAAGGCCCGGGTGGAAGGTCTGATTGTCTGCCTGAGCCAGGAAACGAAAGAGACGGCACATTTTGAAACCCTTCTGAAGCAGGAAATCCCGCTGGTTTTTTTTGACCGGGTCTGCCTTCAGGA
>CAZOYZ010000505.1:0-4014 GCA_964584045.1 uncultured Prolixibacteraceae bacterium
TGGCAATGATCTTATTCACTTTAAAACCGGGCAACTGACCTCCCTCACCCGGCTTTGCTCCCTGGCAGATCTTAATCTGTAATTCATGCGCATTGGTCAGATAGTTATTGGTTACACCAAAACGTCCTGAGGCAACCTGCTTGATCGCGCTTTGCCTGATGGTACCAAAACGTTCGGAATCTTCACCTCCTTCTCCCGTATTACTGCGCCCGCCGATCGTATTCATGGCCACCGCCAGGGTCTCGTGCGCTTCTTTGCTGATGGAACCATACGACATGGCACCGGTCACGAAACGCTTCATGATCTCATGTGCCGGTTCAACCCGGCTGATCGGTATCGGATTCTTTTTATAATTAAAACAACCCCTGATAAAAGCCGGTTTCCGGTTATCTTCCTGCACCAGGTTGCTGTATTCTTTATATTTACTGTAGTCATTGGTGCGGGTCGCCCATTGAAGCAGTCCGATGACTTCCGGATTCCAGGCATGGTGCTCTCCGTACTTCCGCCATGCATAAAGACCCGAATTCTCGAAGTTGAAGGTCTCTGAAGCAGACGAAGGTTTGTACACTGCTTCGTGCATCCGCCGGTATTCCTCTGCGATTTCAGGAAAACCGATCCCGCTCAGCCGTGAGGCCGTACCTTTAAAATAACGGTCAATCAGTTCCCGGCTTACCCCGATTGCCTCGAACATTTGAGCCCCGTGATAGGAACGCAGGGTCGAAATTCCCATTTTAGACATGACCTTCAGCAGACCTTTGTCCACAGCCTTCATATAATTGGTGCGGGCACTCTTGTATTCCATCTCGATTTTACCTTCTTTCACCATGTAATCAATCGCTGCGAAAGCCATGTAAGGATTAATGACGCTGGCCCCGTACCCCAGGAGAAGCGCGAAATGATTGACCTCCCTCGGCTCCGCCGATTCAACAATGATCCCCACCTGCATCCGTTTCTTTTTCCCGATCAGATGATGATGAACAGCGGCAACAGCAAGCAGTGAAGGGAAAGGAGCATGTTCCTCATCCACATTCCTGTCTGAAAGGATGATGAAATTCTTTTTCTCGTCGACTGCCTTTTCTGCCATCGCCAGCATTGCTTCAAACGCTTTCAGGAAGCCTGCTTCACCCTCCCTGACCGGGAATATCATCGGAATGGCCTGATGCGTGAACATTTCATCTTTCAGATCCTTGATCTTACCCAAATCGGTGTTGGTGATCAGAGGACTGTCGAATTTGATCAGCTTGCAGTGATTTTGGTTCTCCTTCAGAATATTGGAATGCAAAGAACCAATATAGTTGGTCAGTGACATCACCAACCCCTCCCGGATCGAGTCGATGGCAGGGTTGGTCACCTGTGCAAACATCTGCTTGAAATAATTGAAAAAACGTTGCGGCCGGGACGAAAAAATAGCAATCGGGGTATCGTTTCCCATTGAACTGGTCGTTTCAGCACCGGTAACGGCCATCCCGTGGATCAGCTCGTACATGTCTTCCCTGGAATAGGTAAAAACTTTGGCAAACATTTCAAAATTATCCAGTTCGGAAGGAACCCGTTGTTTTACCCGAATGTCTTTCATCCGGATGCGGTTGGCCTTTAGCCACATTTCATAGGGATTACGCCGGCTCAGTTGTTCCTTCACCTCTTTATCGGGAATGATAATACCAAGCTTTGTATCGATCAGCATGATCTTGCCCGGACGTAAACGTCCTTTTTCCTTGATCTCGGCAGGATCAAACTTTTGAACACCCACTTCCGAGCCCATCACGATCAAATCATTTTTGGTAATGATATATCTGGAAGGACGCAGTCCGTTCCGGTCAAGTGTTCCCCCGATGTACCGGCCATCTGAAAATACCATCGATGCCGGACCATCCCAGGGTTCCATGATCGTGGAATGATATTCATAAAAAGCCTTCAGACTTTCGGGGATCGGGTTTTTCTCGTTGTAGGATTCCGGGATCATCATACACAAGGCATGATGAAGGGAACGACCGGTCATGTGCAAAAACTCCAGGACATTATCAAACGAAGCCGAATCCGATTTTCCTTCCTCGATAACCGGAAGGATCTTTTTCAGGTCATCACCAAAAATTTCCGATTTCAGCAAGGCTTCGCGGGCCTGCATCCATTTCCGGTTACCTTTCACCGTGTTGATCTCGCCGTTATGGGCCAGGTAACGGAAAGGCTGCGCCAGATCCCAGGTCGGAAACGTATTGGTGCTGAAACGTGAGTGAACGAGCGCGATTGCTGATTTAAACTCATCATGTTCGATATCCTTATAATAAGCCCTCAGCTGCGCCGGGGTCAGCATTCCCTTGTATACAATCACCTTTGAAGAAAAACTGGGCTGATAAAATGCTT
Organism: uncultured Prolixibacteraceae bacterium; assembly: GCA_964584045.1. Lineage (GTDB taxonomy): Bacteria > Bacteroidota > Bacteroidia > Bacteroidales > Prolixibacteraceae > JBCFBK01. The sequence goes on from CAZOYZ010000505.1 coordinate 2,362, forward strand.
CCTTCCGTTCGAGTGCTGACCCGGCAATCGCGTGTTCGGTAAGCTTCCTGACAATATACAGTTTGCGCTCCAACGCTTCCTGCTCCAGATTAGCTTTCACAAAAACCTGTTTCACAACCGGTTCAGTCTTTTTCGCAATTTCACCGGGAGCAGAACTATCGACCGGAACATCACGAAAAGCGATCAGTTCAAGTCCTTCCTCCTGAATATACCTGGTCAGGATATCCAGGCAAATATCAGCTTCGCTGTTTTGTTGCGGCAAAAAGATCAATCCCGTACCATACTTTCCTGCCTCGGGAACCTGAATCTTTAAAGTCTCCTTAAAATACCGGTGAGGAATCTGCATTAAAATACCTGCCCCGTCACCGGTGGTGTTATCCGCGCTCGTTGCACCCCGGTGATCCAGGTTTTCAAGAACACTTAATCCGCGCATGACAATATCATGGGAGGCTTCTCCTTTAATATGCGCTACAAACCCGATCCCGCAATTATCATGCTCATTGACGGAGTCGTACATCCCCTGAGTTTTAGGAAATCTTATCTGCATTTTTTCTTCTTTTAAATTTTATCCCGCGCCGCACTGTTATAGCCCTGTGTGGTGTTCTGATCAAATAAATTCACAAAACATCAAATAAGGCACAAATATTTACAATCTATCACAAAATACATTAAAATACTAACGAAGTGAAAGCAAAAATAGCCAAAAATTGAACACTATACAACCTCATCTGAAAAAAATCCAAATGAATAATATACCGTTAACACTCCATCAAAGTGGTTTCAAATCTATATTCTAACAATGAGGTACTTACAAAAAAAAGAGAAGGCCGCTTTTGAAGCGGCCTTCTCTTTAAAAATAACATTCAATTAACAAAAACGACATCAATTTAATAATTTTCGAATAGCCTGATCAATTTTTTCGAACTTAAACTGACGTATTGTCATTTTCATCTTTTCTTCAATTTGAGGAAGGCACAAATGGCCGATACTTCCTTCATGAGTATGCTCAATTTTCCCTTCAGCCCGGAAATTACCGGTCTGTATTTCCAGTCCCACTTGCCTGTAAGCCTCCCGGAACGGAACCCCCTTCATCACCAGGCTGTTTACTTCTTCGACGCTGTAAATATAGCGGTATCGTTCATCGTCGAGAATATCCGGGTTAACGATGAGCTCTGAAAGCGCAAAGGCTGCGATTTCCATGCACTCTTTCAATTCACCGAATGCGGGGAGAAATACTTCCTTGACCAGTTGAAGGTCGCGGAAATAGCCGCCAGGCAGATTATTCACCATCAAGGTGATCTGGACGGGTATGGCCTGAATTTTATTGCAGTGTGAACGTAACAGTTCAAACACGTCCGGATTCTTTTTATGAGGCATAATGCTGGAACCGGTGGTAAGCTCATCGGGCAACCTCACGAAGCCGAAGTTCTGGCTCATAAACAGGCACACATCAAATGCGAGCTTTGACAACGTCGCCGCAACGGACGATAAGGCAAAGGCAACGGTTCTCTCCATTTTACCCCTGCCCATCTGCGCATAGACCACATTGTAATTCATCTGGTCAAAACCAAGCAGATCGGTAGTCATTTGCCGGTTAAGCGGGAAAGAAGAACCATAACCGGCTGCCGATCCCAACGGGTTCTGATTGGTGAT
>CAZOYZ010000506.1:0-4008 GCA_964584045.1 uncultured Prolixibacteraceae bacterium
TGATCTTTCTTGTTTCATCTGCCCGCTTCATGCTGCGGAGCGTGCCAATCACTTCGTAATCTTTCTCCAGCAATTGTATGGTTGTGTGCGAACCCAAAAAACCGGTGACCCCGGTTAGCAGCACTTTACCTTTGCATGTCGTTTCCATTTGCGCATTTTTTGAATGCTTAAAGGTAACTGAATTTTTCGTTATCAGGAGTGTAAAGCCGGGTGATCCTAACCTTTACAAGCAGAAATATTCAGGCCGGCACTTGAAAATAAAGACTTCAGAACCGGAAATCCAGGAAGAAGTTCAGGGTGAATTTCTGGGCCTTGATCAAGGTGGCTTCGTGAAAATCCCTGGTATTGAAATCGCGCGTATAGATGTCCAGGTAATTCCTGGTATTCAGCACATTCAGAACGCACAGTCCCGGTTTCATACGGACCCTGCCGACTGAGAAATTGTAATTGGCAGACCAGTCGATCCGGAAATAATCGGGAAGGCGGCTGTACACCCGTGTGGTCGTGAAATCATCTTCCTTGGCCGATGACTGCACATAAGGGCGCCCCGACTGGTATAAGGTAAGAGTAGAGAAATTCCATCGTTTCAGCGAGTAAATCATCACCCACTTGATCTCGTGCGGCTGGTCAAAACCGGAAGGGATATCGGCCCCCTCATTCACTTCTTTAAAACTGAGTTTCGATTTGCTGAGGGAGTACGATACCCAGGTCGTAAAATCAGGGATTTCGTATTTGACCAGGAAATCAATCCCTGCTGCCTTCCCTGTTCCGGAGATGAAGCGGCTAAGTGAAGAATTGGGATTATCGGGATTCCCTCTTTCACCCGGATCCTGGAAAAACAGATATTCCTGCAGTCCCCGGGCAGTCTTATAATAGCCTTCCAAATCGAAGAAGAAACGGGCGGTTTCGTAGCTGACTCCCGCAATGTAGTGATTGGAAGAGATGATCGGGTTCGTCTTGCCGTCGGCCAGCACCCAGAAATCCCGGTTATAGCCGTAGGTCTGCTCCGAGGCCGATTTGTTCATGAACTGGTAGTACCTTCCGGTTGCCAGCTTTAGCGTGAGGTTGCTTTTTAGCTTGTAACTGGATGCAAACCGCGGTTCCGGGTATGTTTTGCCTGTTTTATCGTAGTAATTCATCCGAAATCCGGGTTTGATTTTCCATCCAGGAGTGATGGATAATTCATCCTGAACGTACGCAGAGTAAAGCACCGATGAATGGCTCAGGTCGTTGTAAATAAAATCATTTTCGGCGTCCTTGTAAAAGGAGAACTTGTGGTATTTGGCGGAGATCCCGAATTCAGGCTGATGCTTCCTCAAAAGGTATTTGTTCTGGAAGGTGACGAAATAATCTGCCAGGTCGTTCTTTTCGTTGGTGATATGCTTTTCCTGTTCCGTTTGCCCGGGTGGCGGATTGGTACCCGAAAGGACCGTATTGTTATAGTAACTGTTATAGTATCCCGAATGCCCGGCCTGCAGGTTGGAGTAATGCCGGGCGTTCCACTGCTTTTTCCATGACAGCCCGAAGCCCGAATTTCCCCACCGGTTTTTATCTTCCGTGTCGGCCGTCACATCGCCGTCGGCCGAATAATTTGAATTGTCGAGGAAATCGTTCGCACCGTACAGGCTGAAAGAGAGATTTTCATCCTGGCCGGGGCGCCAGGTCAGTCGGACATTATAGTCGCCAAAGTAAAAATCCGGTTCAATCTGATTGGTCGCCTGCGCGGGCAGCCTGTTGGCCGATCCGATCTTTTGAGACAGGATGGCATCGGTCAGCCAGGAAGAATAAATGTCGGAATAGGCCCTCCGTCCGGCCGTTACGATAGTAAGTTTGGGTGAGACCGGGATCTCGGCCGTCAGGTTGGCGCTGATCAGGTTAATGCCTCCGTAGAAAACCGGTTTCTGCCGGTTACCTGATTTGGATGTGATATCGACAATACCCGATACCCGTTCTCCGTATCTTGAATCAAAGCCTCCCCGGTAGACCTGGATGTTTTGGATCACATAAGGATTTAACGCGGAAAAAACGCCGAAAAAGTGATCGAGGTTGTACAGGGTAAAGCCGTCGAAGAGCACCAGGTTCTGGTCGGCCGAGCTGCCGCGTATATTTAACTGGGATGAATTTTCGGAGGAGCTGATCCCGGGCATCAGTTGCAAGGCCCGGAAAATATCGGTTTCCCCGTAATTGGGCAGGTCGGAGAAGCGTACGGGACTGAATGAAAAATGGCCGGCCTGTTCGCCAAACTCGACCAGCCTGATCTTTTCACCTTTGATGTGAACGGTTTCGATAGGCTGTACCTTTCTGACCATGCCCAGGTTCAGGGTCACAGGCCGCCCGGGAAAGCTGATCACCGTATCGGCGGGGAAGTAGCTGAGGTAACGAATCTGAAGGGTTACGGCAGAATCGGCCTGCAGGCTGAAGTGCCCGTCAATGGTTGTGGTCATGGACCGGTTGGTCTCCGGGCAGTAAACCGATGCGTAGGGGAGTGGTTCCCTGCTTTCCTGGTCAAAAACAAAACCGGAAACGGTCAGTTCCTTCCGTTTCCGGGGGAGCTCGCTCTCGCCTCTGACGATCAGCCAGGTGTCGTATTTTACTTCGACTGAAAACCCGGTATTCCGGATCACAGCCCTGATGATGCTGCCGGCGTCGGCTCCTGACAGGTTGCCGGAGACCGCATATTTCTGCAGTTCACCGGCATCGAACGCAACTTTGATGTTCATTGTACCCGCAACCTGGGTAAGGGCTTTGGGAACCGGAGTGTTGTCAAATTCAAAATAAAAGGGCTGGGCGAGGACTGAAATCCGGAAAACAAAAAACAGGAAGGCCGCCAAAAAAAGGCGGTTATTTTTTTTCGGATATCCTGACTTTCCGGTCCGGTTGAATTTCATAGTTCAGGTTCATTGGGATGCAAATGACGTCCAATGCTTCCCGTAAACTTTTGTTCGAAAATCCGACGGTCATCAACCGGTCTTTTCCTCCTTCGTAACGAATGGTAACATTGAACTGTCGTTCCAATTCGTCAAAAATAGAAACAAGCGGTTTATCTTCAAAATAAAAGATGCCTTCGGTCCAGGAAATTGCCGTTTTGATATCACTTTTCATTTGTTTAACCAATCCCGAGGAGGTCAATCCTGCTTCTTCTCCCGGCAGCAAGACTTGCTGCCCGTCGTTTGAACTGACCCTCACTTTCCCACGCAGGCAACTCACTCTGAACTCGTCTCCCCTGGAAAAAACATTCAATTGGGTACCCAGGACCTCCACAGTTCCGTTTTTTGTTTCGATGGTAAAACCATCTCCTTTTGTGACATCAAATAAAGCTTCCCCATCGAGACTTACGATTCTTTTTTCGGCAAAACGATTTTTGTTCCAGCTTATTTTCGTTGCGGCATTTAAAAGAATACCGGTACCGTCGGGGAGGGCGAGCGAAGAATGCTCGGCAACCTCTGTCCGGATGCTTTCTTTTCCTAGTACCGTTGAAACGGTATAATAGCCGAGAACAATAAAAATGACGGCTGCTGCAGCCCTGAGCATGCGGGGCAGGAGCGTTCTTATGATCGGTTGCTTTTCGCGGCCCTGTTGAAACGTTTGTCTGCCTGGCAGAAAAGAGTCTCTGTCCGGGATCCGGCTTTTCCCGTCCGGCAGTGTTTCCATGCGGGCCAGCAATTCCTCCAATGCCTCCTCCTCGGCTTTCCCTTCAGGAGGGATAATTCCTTTGGCAGCACGCAGGATCTTTTCCCCGGAATTCATTTTATCAAATTCCTGTTTGGAGAAAGAATGATCGGACTGGTTGAGCATTTTGATCAGTTTAAAGTTTGTGTGTAATTTTTCCTTTTAAATCATTTAAAGCATTCTTCATCCGCTTTTCGACAGCTTTCACCGAGAGGCCCAGAATTTCCGCGATCTCCCGGAAGGTATATCCATCCACCCGGTTCATGAGAAAGACTACCCTTGTTTTTTGGCTTAAAGTCCCGAGAGCCTGCTGAAGCCGGAGATGAAACTCTTTCATTT
>CAZOYZ010000507.1:0-3990 GCA_964584045.1 uncultured Prolixibacteraceae bacterium
AAACGTATGAAAAAATCAATTATATTTTGTTTTTGCGCAATGATTTTAGTTTTCCTTCATTGGTCTTGTGAGAAATTTCTGGAAGAAGAGCCGAAATCTTTTGCAGCCGCAGAAAATCTGTTCAACTCAAAGTCAGGAATTGAGCAAACGTTAATGGGCATTTACGATGCCGGGCGGGAATTTTACATCGGTCGTTATTATGTGATGATGTTTGGTACAAGCACCGATGAGGTTTCGTATGTTTTTTCAAATGCCAGCCGCCTGGAACTGCAAAACTTCACTTTCAGCGCTGTAAACAGTAACCTTGAGTATTGCTGGAGATGTTATGCTTACGGAATCAGCAGGGCAAATCTGGTTTTAGATTATTTGCCTGCAGATTTTGCTGACCAGGATTTTATCAATCGTGTGCAGTCGGAGACAAGGTTTCTGAGAGCATGGTATTATTTTGGGTTGGTCCGGGTGTACGGGGCGGTCCCTTTGCTAAACAGTTACATTGACGTAGAGATGTTTCCGGCAAACTCGACCATTCCTGAAATTTATACTCAGATTATCGAAGATCTGAGAGGCGCAGAGCAAAATCTACCAGGGTGGCAGGAAATAGCAGTACACGAGAGAGGAAGAATCACCCGTGGGGCGGCAAAATCGCTTTTAGCATTGGTATACCTGACGAGGGCATCCACAGAGGCGTCCGAAACATCGGATTTTTCGAATGCCGCTTCCAAGGCGAAGGAAGTGATTGACACGGAAGGATACGGTTTGTGGGAGAATTACAATGATGTTTTTTTATCCAGCTCTGAAAACGGGAAGGAAGATATCTTTTCTTACCAGTGCCTGGCTGAAACACGGTTCGCCAGCAGTTTTCATGCGGATTACAGTCCTAATCCGGATATCTTCGGGCAGGCAGGCTATGGCAATTTTTGTCTTACTGATCTCTTGTACAACTCTTTCGAGGCTGACGACGAGCGATCGGAGCTGGTTCTCAAGGGGGACTATCACGTGGAAGGAAGTACCCAGGTATACACTACTCCGAAAAACCAGGCATACACTCAAAAATTCAGGGACCCGGAACACAAAAACAGAAACAGTCATGGAACGAACATGCCTTTTATCCGCTATTCGGACGTACTTTTAATGTACGCTGAAGCTTCCAATGAGGTCAGTACAACACCACCGGCCGATGCGCTTGCCGCATTGAATGCGGTCCGGGTAAGGGCCAATATTGCTCCGCTCAACGGGCTGTCCAAAGAACAATTCAGACAAGCTGTCCGGGATGAACGTTTTAAGGAATTTTATGGTGAATCCATTCGCTGGTTTGACCTCGTGCGCTGGGGTATCCTGAAAGAAAGAGTTGAACTGGCCAAAGCAGGCGTGACGGTTCAGTGGCCAAAACACCGGTATTTTCCAATACCCCAGAAAGAAATTGATGCAAATCCTAACCTGATACAGAACGAGGGATATTAGCCATAGAGATGCACCGAAATATTGATGATTCTGAGCGTAGCAAACCACCTTTGGACTGAAGGACGGTTTGCTGCGCTCACCATGAAAACTGTGACAATGAATGCAAAAACCTTGTTTATTTCTGCTTTAGCTGTTCCTTTTTTGCTGACAGAAGGAAATGCTCCGTTCACGTCCCCGGGTCAACGGGACCGGGATCAGGCACGGGCATATTTAACGATCCCGTTTCGGTTTCTCCCGGATTACCGGATCACCGGCGATTCGGTACTGGTCTGCCGGGAAGGCGAAGGGATTCTTGAAGTACCCGCCGGTGAAGTCGCGATCGTACTGATCGATACCTGGAATAATCAGGATGCCGACGAGCGGCAGCAAATAGGGGACTACCTGAAAAACCTGAGGGAATTTCTCAATCAATGCAGGGGAAACGGGCTGACTGTCATACACGCTCCCAATCATCCGGTGACTGACAAGTATACGCAGTACCGCCAGATAAAGGAAGAGGTTGAGCAGCATACTGCTCCTTACTCCCTGGATGAACCGGTCATTCCTTTTTTGGACTGGCCGGAGAAAAATGCTTATCAGGAAAAGATCAATGCATACCGGAGTGCAGGGAAGGAACCATTATACCGAAGAAATCCCAAAAACGTACGGGATATATCCAGATATCTCGTACCCCTGGAAAATGAATATGTTGTTTCCTCCTATCATGAATTCCGATATGTATTATGGAAGGAAAAAGTAAAAGTGATTCTTTATGCCGGTGGTTCTTTAAACGAGTGCATGCTTCACCGTGACACAGGCATCAATCTGCTCGCCGGGACGGATTCAGGACGCACAAATTTTGCAATCGTTGTGCTTGAAGAATGCATTTATACGATAGAAAGCCCCCGGACGGATTATGCGACTGCCAGACAAGCCATGCTCGACTACTACAAACAAAAGATAGCAGTGGTTTCCGCTTCTGACAGGCTGGTCTTTCACGTGGATAGCGCACAGATTTCTAAACCTTGATTAACTGAAACGTATGAGATTCATGACACTTATATGGGTATGGGCATTGTTTTTTGTTCAATGCACGTACCAAACCCGCGAAGTTTCCCTTATCCCGGAAACTGAAAAAGAATTCATCCTGGATAGGGCCAATAGTTATCTTGACAGTTTGCCGGTGACGGTAACTTCTTCATTTTGCAGCCGCAGCAAAGGGAACATCCATGATTACTATTCGGAAAGCGACTACTGGTGGCCCGATTCGCTGAATCCCGGTGGAGCGTACATCAAAAAGGACGGCTTATCCAATCCGGATAATTTTTTGGATCACCGCAGGGCCATGCGCCGGTTGAGCGTGATCGTGCCGACGTTGACGTCGGCCTTTCTTCTGACAGGAGAACGGGAATACGCGGATTGGGCCATTAAACACTTACGGGCCTGGTTTACAGACAGCACGACCGGAATGAACCCTCATTTATTGTATTCCCAGGCCATTCCCGGGAGTTTCAGCGGGAGAAGTTACGGGATCATTGATACCATCCATCTGGTTGAAGTGGTTCAGGCGGTAATCAGGCTGGAGAAGGGCGGAATGTTGAAAAAAAAAGAATTTGCTGAACTTCGTAATTGGTTTGAACAATATCTGGTATGGCTGACCAACCACGAGTTCGGCATGGAAGAGAGAAACCATGGAAACAACCACGGAACATGTTGGGTGATGCAGGTGGCAAGCTTCGCGGAATTGACAGAGAATGATTCTTTGTTGAAGGAATGCAGGCAAATTTACAAAGAGAGACTGCTCCCGGAGCAGATGGCGAAAGACGGCAGTTTCCCCCGGGAACTTGAACGAACCAAGCCTTATTGTTATTCGCTTTTTAATCTTGATGCCATGACTACCCTTTGCCGGATTGCTTCAACCCCCGAAAATAATCTTTGGGAATATTCAACCGGCGACGGCCGAAGCATTAAAACGGCAGTTGAATTCATGTATCCTTTTGTGAAAGATAAACGACGCTGGCCTTTCCCCAAAGATGTAATGTACGATGATCAGTGGCCGATGCGGCACGCCTCGTTTTTTTTCGCATATGAAGCATTTCAGGAAGATAAATATCTGGAATTATGGAAAACACTTCCTTTTTATTCTGATGAAGATGAAGTGATACGAAACTTTTTTGTCCGCCAGCCAATCCTTTGGATCAAAAAATAAAATCAGGAAAACGAAAACTTATAAGAATAACCGCTGTCTTACAGGAGCATTTTCATTGATGTGCGCGGATAAAAAATTCATGTGGTCACTTTCGCCGGCCACATGAAAGCCGTTCTTAAAATTATTATCTTAGCACATATTCCTGATCAAAACATTTATGAAAAGATTATCCTGTTGTATGGTGGTGACATTTCTGCTGATCCTTTCTTTTGCCGGGGCGGGGAGGGCGCAGCCTGTAAACGTACAGCTTTATGTTTCAGTTTCCGGGAACGACCGGAATCCGGGAACCCGTGAGTTGCCTCTCGCCAGTCTGGACGGAGCTGTAACCCGGTTACGGATGC
>CAZOYZ010000508.1:0-2470 GCA_964584045.1 uncultured Prolixibacteraceae bacterium
AAAATCTGCATCCGGTTTATTCACGCATCCTTTCTTATTTTATCAGGAACCCCGGACAATACCATACGACCATGATGGCAGGGCATACGGTTTCACTGGTTGTTTACGCCGTGTCTTTCGCCATTTTGCTTGAGCCGGTTCTTTCCGGTTTCCCCGACATGGCAGTACTTGTCATGCAAACGCTCATCGCGGCATTAATTATTCTGGTCACCTCGGAGATCCTTACCGCGTTCCTCTTCCGGCTCAATCCCGCTTTGATTTTAAGGATGTTTGCCATACCGCTTATTTTATTCTATTTCCTGTTTTACCCGGTAGCGAGATTATTCACCGGGATTTCCGGAACTCTGCACGTACTCCGTCAGAACGGATATGAGAATCACATTCCCGGCCGGTCCGATCCGGAACAACAAGAGGATGGAGTGGTTCAGAACAAAAACGAGGCGAACGGAATAAAGCTTTTCCGTAACGCGATGGATTTTTCAAAAGTCAAATTGCGTGAGATCATGGTCCCGCGCACCGAAATGGTTGTTCTTGACATTCATTCCGGCTTTGACGAGTTAAGACAAAGGTTCATTGACACAGGGTACTCCAGGATCCTCTTTTATGAGGACAGCATTGACAACATTATCGGGTATATTCATCACTCCACCATTTTTTCCGACCCGGAATCGATCCGGGCAGCTCTGAAAAGTGTCCTCATTGTCCCTGAGACCATGTCGGCCAGAAAACTCTTAAACATCTTTATCCAACAGCACAGGAGTATCGCGATCGTCATGGACGAATTTGGAGGGACGTCGGGTGTGGTAACCAGCGAGGATATTCTGGAAGAGATCTTCGGGGAAATTGAAGATGAACACGATACCATAGACTGGGTTGAAAAACAGATCAGCGCGGATGAGTATATTTTTTCAGCCCGGATCGATCTGGACCTGATCAACGAAAAATATAATCTGGGATTTCCGCTGGATGAAAATTATGAAACATTGGCCGGGTATATTCTTTTCCACCATGAAAGCATCCCCAAAGTAAACACATTGGTCACCATCGACCGCTTCCGCTTTAAAATATTAAAAGCAACCAGTACCAGAATTGAGTTGGTTCATTTAAAATTATTATCTTCGTAGCGCAAAAATTCAAAATAAAAAAACATAATTCAATTAATTTTCAATAAATGGCTACCTTACAGAGAATTCGAAACCGCGCTGGTATATTAGTAGCAGTAATTATTGGTCTGGCGTTAGTCGCTTTCATCCTGGGTGACATGTTAAATGCAGGAAGTTCATTAATGAGGCCTTCCCGGATGGAAGTGGCAGAAATTAACGGAACGTCGGTTCAATACACTGATTTTCAGAGAAAGATTGAAGAAACTGCTGAGATTTACAAGATGAACAGCGGACGTACCCAGCTTGACGACAATGCCTGGTTGCAGGTTCGGGAACAGGTCTGGCAGGACTTTGTCCGCGAGGCTATTATGAGTGATGTTTACGAGGAACTGGGATTGACCGTCAGTTCAGAAGAGTTATTCGATTTGATCCAGGGTTCAAATATTCATCCCATCATTCAGCAGCTTTTTACCAATTCCCAAACCGGGCAGGTTGACAAGTCGGCGATCCTGCAGTTCCTGAAGTCACTTGAGGGGAATGCGACCGCTGAACAAAAAGCTTACTGGCTTTATATCGAAGATCAGATAAAAAAAGAGAGGATATTGACCAAATACAATAATTTGATCCGGCAGGGACTTTATGTCACAAAATCAGAAGCTGCTTCCGAATTAAAGGTAAAAAATAAAACAGCGAATATCCGCTATATCACTTTACCTTTCGCTTCTATGCCTGACAGTGCGGTAAAAGTAACAGAGAAGGAGCTGAGAGAATATTACAGGAATCATCAGAATGAGTATAAACATACCGCATCAAGAACGATCGAATATATCACTTTCCCTGTTACTGCGACGCAGGAAGATGATCAAAATACGAAGAAGTGGTTAGAAGACATCAAGGCAGAGTTTGCATCGGTTCAGAACAATGAAGATTACGTGAATGTCAATTCGGATGTACGATTTGAGAACGTGTATCAGAAAAAGGAAGAACTGGCTCCCGAGCTTGCCGAACTTGCCTTTAACGGTAACCCGGGTGGGGTATACGGACCTTATAAGGAGGGCGATGCTTATAAGCTGGCCAAAGTAGATGATATCAGGGACCTTCCCGATTCCGTACAGGCCAGTCATATTCTGATTAAACCGGAAACTGCAGGAAGTTACGAAAAAGCGTTGGCGTTGGCCGACAGTCTGAAACTATTAATTGAAAAAGGAGCCGGCTTTGCCGCGCTCGCCGGACAATATTCTGAAGATCCGGGTTCTGCTGCCAAAGGAGGTGATCTGGGATGGTTCAAGCGTAATCAGATGGTGAAACCTTTCGAGGAAGCTTGTTTTAACGGAGAGGTCAATCAGATGAAGGTGATTACTACTCAA
>CAZOYZ010000508.1:2570-3986 GCA_964584045.1 uncultured Prolixibacteraceae bacterium
ACCTGCTCGTCAATAATGAAGGTTCAACCATCTTTGAATTTGGCGATAACTTTGTCATCGCTGCGCTGGTGGCGATCACCGAAGAAGGAGTTGCCTCCTTCGAAGAAGTAAAACCACGGGTAGAATTGGCCGTTAGACGGGAAAATAAGGCAAATGCCCTGCTGGCAAAAATGAAAGAAGCAGCGACCGGGAATGATCTGGAAGAGATTGCAAAAAAACTGAATACCGAGGTAAAAGATGCCAACGGGATCAATTTCAGTATGTTTACCGTTCCTGTGCTTGGTGTTGAACCTGCAGTAACAGGCGCCATCTCCGGCATGGAAAAGGATCAGTTATCTTCTCCGATCAAAGGGAACACCGGCGTTTATCTGGTAAAAGTCGTCTCCTTCACAGAGGATGCAGCCGAAAACGTAGAAGAGGAGCAGCAACGTCTGGCTCAGGCGCTCGGCTACCGGGCCAATTTCCAGGCTTACGAAGCACAACGTAAGGCCGCTAAAATCGAAGATAAAAGATCCAAATTTTACTAACCATTGAAAAAGAAATAAATCATCAAAAAAAGCAGGTCTGTCCGACCTGCTTTTTTTTCACGTTATCATGGATATTTACTAAATTTGGGTAAATCAATCCATAAATGAAAACAAAAACACTGCTGTTCCCATTGCTGCTTGCGATGTTATCAGGCTGTCAAAGCCCTGAAGGTAACGTTTACCTGTTTTCATACTTCAAAGATAATGGTCAGGACGGCCTTCACCTGGCATTTAGCCGCGACGGCTATCACTGGAATGCCTTAAAAAGTGACCAGTCTTTTTTAATTCCCGAGGTTTCCCAAGACAAGCTGTTGCGCGATCCCTGCATCATTATCGGCCCAGACAAAAAATTCCACATGGTGTGGACAGTAAGCTGGAATGATAAGGGAATTGGCTATGCTTCTTCCAAAGACCTGATTCATTGGTCAGAACAGGAGTATATTCCGGTCATGAAACATGAACCGGCAGCACTGAACTGCTGGGCTCCTGAAATCATTTACGACAGAAAACTGGATGGTTACATGATCTATTGGGCGACAACGATTCCCGGCCGGTTCACAAAAGGAGAGACAACAGGCGATGAAAAATACAATCACAGGATTTATTACACCACCACCAAAGACTTCAAATCTTTCAGTACGACAAAATTACTGTATGATGAGGGTTTCAACGTGATCGATGCGACCATCCAGAAGATTAAAGGGGACTATCTCATGTTTTTGAAAGATGAAACCAGATCTCCTGTAAAAAAAAATATCCGGATCGCAAGGAGCGCTTCTCTGACCGGCGGGTATAAGCTGATGAGCAAACCCATCACTCCTGACTGGGTAGAAGGTCCCACTGTGACCAGGGTAGATCATCATTGGGTGGTCTACTACGATGAATATAC
>CAZOYZ010000509.1:0-3546 GCA_964584045.1 uncultured Prolixibacteraceae bacterium
AATCATATTCATAATACGTGGTTACCCCGTTCGCATCGGTTTGAGAGGTCATCCCAATAAGAGGACAATAATTAAATGTAGTTATGTGGCAGTCTTTAAAGGCAGAGTTAGAACGCAGATTAATAATCAATAGGGAATCATTGACTGATGGGACATCTATATTCATGATGTCATTGACAATAGTCTCACCGCCAAGTGCATCCCTTACATTCTCATATATCGAATTTTTGATTTCTGCAATGGGGTATTGTCCATTATAGCCCCATAAATAAACAATCTTTGTCACATCATCCAATGTATACTGTTTTATTTTTCCTCTCTGATTATATTGAAATTCAGTACGGTCTTCCATGAGTTGGTTCAGCCCAGTATTCTTTTTTACTTTTCTTGGTAATCCGAATACACTTTCGTACTCTGTTTGTGTAATTTGTAACTTATCTCCAATTAATAGATCTTCCTCCAATACAGCTTGTATATTCCAGTCATCTTCTAATTTTTGTCTTCCACTCTCTGCCTCTCCCGTAAGATTCGTTATATCTTGAGGATATTTATAAACATGCGTAACCAGTTTCCCATCACTGTTCTTCGTTACTTTCCGTGTCAATTGTTTATGAGCATAATTATCATAGTAATAATTATTGGCTTTTTTGACTTGAGCTGTTGGAGAGGCAGAATAATCATAAATTATTGTGCTGTCTTTTGTTAGATTCCATTTTTCGGAAATATTATCATAGAATCGGACAAGATAATGCTCCTTAGAAGGTAGTGCGGTACCATTCACCTCTTCGGGAAACACAATTAGCCCCAGTGAGTATAGTTTTATCCCCTTAATGCAATATACTGAATCACCTCTCGTATACTCATACATTTCTTCTTTCAATAGCTGGTCCTGAGAATTCCAGTATTCTTTCTTAAGCAGATTCCCATTTGAATGATGGACAAGATTTGGAACTCCTGGAAAATTCAACCAAGAAGAAGATGCATTGGTATAAAGATGATTGGCATATTCCGGGAAATTACTAAAAAAATAGGTGGTCCTGCCATGGGATTCTGCGGATTGCAGAATTTCAGTTACCTGACTATAACCAACAGGGCTTCCCTGAGCGGAGGTACCCATCGGCTTTATTGTTTCTGAAGTGGCTTTGGTGTAACTTCCATTTGTTCCCTGATCTATTTCAGCAAATGAACCATCAACCGTTCTAATTACATTATCGAGAACCTGCCTTGAAACTGTGAAGTGGTACAAAGGCTTAGACATGAGTATTCCCGATGAATGTATTTCGCCATTTTCAACCATAGTATACTCATATTTTTTTGTAGTAATATTCTCCCCATCAGCTGTTTTTATTTCTTTGATACGCAATCCTCCACCCTTATTTGCCGCAGATAAAGGACGAAATGCATACCGGAAGTTACAAACAGCATCCAGAGTTTCGAAAGAATTGACGTTAATTTTGTAGTCACCCGGAGACAATGTTTTGCCTATCCCAATTTCTAAAGATTCCCCTTCAATGCAATTCAAGTTTCTGTATAGGTATTCCTCCACTGTTGTCCATGTGCCGTCCGATTGTTTTTTTTGCAATTCAAAATATTTTAGATTGCAATCGCTACGACCCAATGAATCACATGTGCCTCCTTCCCAAAGGCACCCTTCAACATTCTTTGTAAATGTCAATTGGAAATATATCCCTGCGCTTGCTGTCAAATTAATTACTTGGCTTTCACCTCCAAAAATGGTGCTTGAAATGTACTCATACCCTATTGTTTCTGAATGATTGTTAAAATCGTTTAACTCATATTCAAAATTGCTGTAACCACCGGTTGGATAATCAATCCTTGTAAGCATGGCAGCTTTGGCATATTCCTCCGATGCTTCCTTATTAGCGCCTACACATATAGAATGAATGGAACCTGTCGTATATTCAATAGTCGGTATTGCTGCATATTCATCGAATATTTGATTATTCGCACCGTTGTAAAATCCCCAATGATCTACAGAGACAGATTTCTTTTGAGGCAATTTTTCCTCATTATAACTAAATGAATATTTTCTACCAGATAAATCTGTTATTTCATCCAACCGTAATCTATTTTGATCAGCAGTTGTCCCGTCTTTTGACTGGAAATAACTCGTATGGAGTTGATAAGAACAAATAATAGAATCGAGGTCATTATAAACCGTTATTTCATCAATGCATTGAGGAGAGGTAGCATTATTCGCTATTAAATCCGTTCTATTTTTTGCTGTAAATTTAATCTTTCCACCTTCAAATATAATTTCGTCCAGAAGAACCTCATCAACTACTGTCTCGGAGAAATTATAACCAGAGGTATTATCTAGGGCGTATCCCCATCCATAATACGGGGAATTTAAGCTTCCTCTTACAGTCCAACCGAACTCAAAAGTTTCGGGGGGAGAGTCTAAAAATGTGTTATTAATAGCAGATATCTGACTTCTTATACAACTATTATTTCTTTTATACTTAAAAATCACTCTGTCATTTTGTGGAGATACTATGCTGTCCAGATACCAACAGTTAGTAACATAAGGTTGTATTTCCCTCAGGATTCTAGTGTTACTAGCCGATAGATAATTATATACAGTTGTCTCTTCTATCGTCCCAAAATAATAAGCATTCCCATCGGGTGTCCGAATAATCATATTTCCGCCAAACTGCTCAATTTTCAATGGATCCTGATTAAAGACCAGTGGTCCTCGGGTTTCGGAAATCAAGATCTTACCGGAGTAGTTACCAAAATTATAATAGAATATGTCCGGTTCAGGGTCCTCTTCGTTCGATGCATATAAGCTATATTGACCGTATGCTGTACCGTATAACGATATTGTATAAAGCGAATCTTCAGGCAGAGGAAGACCTGACGGATACCCATGCACTATTTCATTTGAAAAATCGTCCCATCCTCTTATTGACCTTGTAATTATACCTCCGGCATTCAAACTCCATCCTAAACCGACGCAGCTTGCCTCTTGCGCCACCTTTATCCCGGAAGCGTGATAATTCATAGTTATTGGAACTTTTATATTTCCAGATGAAATTTCATGTAAAGGAATACAGATACTTGGAACACCAGTATAATATCCTACCGGTATTTCCCCATAAACTCCTAAGGAAACAGCATTCGGTGATGGAGGTACAATTCTGGGAGTATCATCTGCTAGCAAGGGATGAACAACTCCAGTCAGAAAAATAAAAGCTAGAAAACTCAATGCGCGTCTCATAATAAAGTATTTTTAATTTGCATAATTTTGAAAAAAAATACGGCGTACGCTCCTGCTTCCTCTAAATGATGTTCCCTGGCCTAAATCATCCAGACGAGAAAGGTGATGTACGGTGTTTCTGTGTACTCATTGACTTGTATATCTACAAACGGGCCAGAGAAGCAGCATTTAATAGAGGTGGAATGTAACCGGGTACTTGTCCGAGACTGTTTTGAGCGAGATCTAAAAAATACTGCCAAATAATGTTCCCTGAATTTCGGTAATCAGCCATCGTTCCTATAGAAATGGAACCTTTTAATGTTTAT
>CAZOYZ010000509.1:3556-3985 GCA_964584045.1 uncultured Prolixibacteraceae bacterium
CGTTGGACTCTGATCTTCAGTTTGACTGAAAACAAACTGAAGATCACCCGCAGCCCGTTAAACACTGCTGTACCTGGTTATTCACTGTAATCAGGTTCGATCAAACAGCCATTTTAAGGAAATGGAAATTTTGAATTTTTTGGACTTTCCCCGAATATCTGTTTCATATCTTTTTGGTTTTTTGTTTTAACAACATATCTTAATAAAAGCTAAACAGGGTGATTATTTAGCGGCAGACTGCGTACAATTAGTACATGAATCTTCCTCCATGCAACCAAACGAGTGGTTACAAGTAAGTTGAAAAGAATCGTGACATAAAATTGCGAATAATACAAAAACAAAACATATGCTAAAAAACATAAAGGTAAGTTATAAACAAGTTATGAACATATTTTATTATGATTACTGTTCATTCATATATTCAAAGCA
>CAZOYZ010000510.1:0-3962 GCA_964584045.1 uncultured Prolixibacteraceae bacterium
TATCCGCTTTGATCCTCAATGGTATTGAACAACTCCTGTAATGAAGTATTGCTCTTCTTTAACGTGATATGATTAGTCTGCGACCAGACCGAAGCGGTGGAGTGCAGACAGATTGCCAAAATCAACAGCCAGGTTAGTTTCATGACTAAATAAATTTTTTTCACTTGCCCTGCATGACAGCAAGGCGGTTTAATTCGATTAATTTTCATAAATTTACGTGCTTTTAGAAGTTAAACTCAGGTTTAATTTTTTGGAGGGGGGTGTTGACAGCACCTTCCTCTTTTTATTCAATTAAGTAATTAATCCATAGGCTTTTATCTATTTTAATGTTCTGTAGAAAAGGTAACCTCATTATCTTTGATTTGATAAGCAACATATCGCGACCGGCCAAAATAAGAGATCACTTCCAAAATACTTTCACGATCGAGTATTCCGGTAAACCGCCGTGATTTCACCTGTTCATCGGCAAATTCAATCTCCACATCAAACCAGCGCTCCAGCTTGAGTTCCAGTTCCCCGAGCGACTGGTTCCGGAATACCAGACGTCCGTCTTTCCAACCGGTATCCGACAAAATATCAGTCATTTGCACCAGGCTTATCTCCTGATTTTCCTTCCCGAAAACCAACTTCTGACTGGGTTGAAGGACCACTGATCTGTTATTGCCGGTTACCTTTAAACTACCTGTGACCAACGTTGCGGAAATTGATTCTTCATTGGAATAAGCTTTCAGATTAAACTCCGTTCCCAATACTTCCACGTCAATGCCCGATGTTTTTATGCGAAAAGGATTGTGCTTGTCTTTGCGAACGGAAAAATAACCTTCTCCATCCAGATAAAGCGACCGCGAGCCGTTCCTGAAGTTATTGCTGAAAATAAGCCGGCTCCCTGAGTTCAGTACCACCCTGGAACTGTCGGGCAGAATGACTGATGTCCTGTCACCGTCAGCACAGGTAATCGTAGTGGTATCATCGCTTTTCAAATCAGCCTGCTTCCCGAAATAATAGCTGAAAGGAAGGGCAATTGCAAGCAAAAGAACTGCTGCATAACGCATGAGCCGGTAAAGCCGGTACTCCCCGGTTTTTTTCTTTGAACGGAGTGTTTTGAGCCTGAACTGCCTGATGGCTTCCTCTACATCGAAACCGTCGGCATTGTTTTCTACCCCGGAACTTAACCAAATATCCTGCAAATCATTCATCAAATCGCGGTTTGCCGAATCCCGTGCGAGCCATTCATTGATGACGCACTTATCATCTGAACTGGCCTCTCCGGCAAATAGCCGGATAATTAACTGATGAATATCCTGTTCTGAATACATAAATCTGTTTTTCACAGTTATGATGCACATAGCCGGAAAAACCCTGTATCGGATCAGTAAAAAATTTTAAAATTCAAATTTCAGATCCCGATATCTCTACAAAAGAATATCTTTCAACAGTAAAAAGAGGAAAAATTCCGGAAGGTAATCTTTCAGCGACCGGCGTAAGGACAACATGGCTTTTGACAAGTGCATTTCCACCGTTTTTACGGAAAGTCCCATGATCAGAGCAATCTCGCTAAGCTTTTTACCCTCATACCGCTTCAGTTTGAAAACCGTCTGTTGTTGCGGAGGCAGCATGCGGACAGCCTGATTGATAGCTTTCGACAGATCATTCAGGATCAGGCTGTCAGAAGAAACCTCCTCTGCTGCTGCAACAAATCCCATATTTTCTGAAGAAACACCGCTGAAATAATCTTCCAGTAAATCTTCCTTTTTCAGTTTTCTGAGATAATAAAGGGAATTGTTGCAGACCGCGTGAAAGAGGTAACTTTTTACAGACGAATGAATCTTGAGAGTTGACCGGGTACGCCAAAGATTAAAAAAGGTATCTGAAACAATTTCTTCGGCCACATCTTTCCGTCCTACATAACGTCGGGCGTACGAACAAAGAGGCACATAATATTTCCGAAAAAGGAAAACATAGGTATCATTGTCCCCTTCCTGCAGCTTCCTTGTAATATGAGTTACGTTTTCTTCCATACCTTGGGGAAAAGACGTTTGCGTCGCCGAATCCCTGGATAAAAGTAAACGAATGTTTAACAATCACAAAAAAGATTCACAAAAAGTCCGGTATAATTCATTTTCGGTATTTGCAGCAAACCGCTGATCAGGTATTATCCGGCAATACTCTTTTTCAGAATATCCGTACCGGCATGTCACAGCGAATGATTTTTTTTAAAGGAAGTCCGTTCTAAAAGCAACAGCGAGATTTATAATAACAATAAATACCGTAATTTTAAACATTGTTTTCAACGTAAAACGGTGGAAAAGCTGTTTTTTTTAATTTCTCATCTTAATCCTGAATGAAACAAAAATCACTAAATCGAATGAACATGTTTAAAATCTTCAACATTCTGCTGCTTGGTATTGCGCTCTGTTCCTGCACTACCAATTGCCCGTCAAGGCAGGCAACGGCTGGTCAAGCTGTCTCTCCTATTATGTTACCCACACCTGAACGTCCCGCCGGACAGGAAGATGTGATTGGACTTACTGCGCCAAAACTGGACACGGTACGCGTCGGATTTATCGGTCTGGGAATGAGGGGCCCTGGCGCCGTAGAACGTTTTACCCACCTGGAGGGCGTGAAAATCGTTGCGCTTTGTGATATTCATTCTGATCGCGTCGAAAAATGCCAGGAGATCCTGAAAAAAGCAGGGCTTCCTGCAGCAACAGGCTATTCGGGGGATACTGTGGTCTGGAAACAACTTTGCGAACGCGATGATATCGATCTGGTATACATCTGCACCGATTGGAAGAACCACACCCCAATGGCTGTTTACGCCATGGAACAGGGGAAACATGCAGTCAGTGAAGTTCCGGTCGCTATCACGATCGATCAGTGCTGGCAATTGGTCAATACGGCAGAACAAACTCGTAAACACTGTATGATGCTTGAAAACTGCTGTTACGATTTTTTTGAAATGGCTGCATTGAATATGGCTCAAAAAGGGCTGCTGGGAGAAATTGTCCATGTAGAAGGCGCCTATATTCATGACCTCCGCTCCCTAAACTTCAAAGATCCCGCCGAAGGCGGATACAATGAATCGTGGCGGCTAAAAATGAACAGGGAACACAATGGCAACTATTATCCGACTCATGGATTGGGGCCGGTAGCGCAGGCATTGAATCTAGGTCGCGGTGACCGGATGAAATACCTGGTATCGCTGTCGAGCAACCAGTTCGGAATGACTGCCTATGCCAAAGAAAAATTCGGTGAAGATTCGGAAATGGCAAAACAAAACTATGCTCTTGGCGATATGAACACGACCATGATCAAGACTGAAAAAGGGAAAAGTATCATGATCCAGCATGATGTAACCAGTCCCCGTCCCTATAACCGCAAACATGCGCTGAGCGGCACCAAAGGGTATATAGAAAAATATCCCCGGCCGGGCATTGCGCTCGATCCCAGCGAAGCTACTGAAGGAAAATTTGATAACCTGGCTGCCCACAGCTTTGTTTCTCAGGAAGTATTTGACCGGTTGATGAACGAATATGAACATCCGATCACAAAGGAGATCGGAGAAGTAGCCCGGAAGGTAGGCGGCCACGGCGGAATGGATTTCATTATGGATTACCGTCTGGTTTACTGTCTGCGGAATGGCTTGCCTCTTGATATGAACGTGTATGACGGTGTGGAATGGTCCTGCTTAGGTCCCCTCACGGAGCTTTCCGTTAAGAATAACAGTGCACCTATAGTTATTCCTGATTTTACCCGTGGAGGCTGGAACAAGATCCAGGGCTTCAGCCATGCTTTTGTGAAATAGACTTTTGCTTCAGGTTTGGAAAAGGCATGACCGGGAGCGTATAGGGCATTGAGCAAAGCGCATGGGGCATGGAGTCCTGTTTCCGGGCTCCTCCCCTGTGCCCTGTGCGCTTTGCCAATAAAAAAACCCTGTGCTCCTTGGAACACAGGGTCTGTTG
>CAZOYZ010000511.1:0-1090 GCA_964584045.1 uncultured Prolixibacteraceae bacterium
ACATTATTGGTCGAACTGGTCATATACGTGTTATTTTTCTCTTCCACCGGCCTTGCAAAACCTTCCGGGTTAGTCATCCAATGCCTGACTTCAAACTGCATCATCTTTTTCTTGTCCGCCTTGCCCCCGGGATTTGGAAATTCGAATAAAGCCATCATGGTATTGGGCGTATTCTGGGCATCATCAAAGAGGTAATGGCCACCCATTGCCGTGACTTTCACCGGTAGTTTTACATTCAGACCCCAGCGGGCGATGTCGACCTCGTGAACGCCCTGGTTCCCCATATCACCGTTCCCGTATTCCCAGTTCCAGTGCCAGTTGTAATGGAACCGGTTCCGGTTGAACGGCTGTTCCTGCGCCGGTCCCTGCCAGATATTATAATCCACATTTTTCAGGTATTCGCGGGTATAGGGCGGCTCATAGCTGGTGCCTCCAAAAAGAATGGCGAATTTTTCATTCTCGCCCATCGGTCCATCAGGATATTTCCCGATCGAATCACGCCATTTGTAACACATTCCCTTGGCCATGTAAACCTCGCCGAGCTTGCCGGAATGAAGATATTCGGCCATGCTGATTGCACACGGGTTACTTCGTTGCTCAGCTCCGTCCTGCACGATCACCTTATACTTACGCGCTGCCTCCACCAGCTTCCGCCCTTCATAGATATTATGGCAACAGGGCTTTTCGACCGTAACATGCTTACCGGCCTGAATAGCCCAGATGGAGGCCAAAGCATGCCAATGGTTGGGTGTAACCACTGCCACCGCATCGATGTCCTTGTCTTCATATAATTTCCGGAGGTCCTGGTAAAGTTTCGGTTCACGGAGTCCTTTATCGGTAAAGTGCTTTTTTACCCTTGACGGGAAAAGGTTTTTGTCCACATCACACAACGCGCGTACTTCCACATTCTCCAACCCCTGATAGGCCTGGATATGACTTTGCCCCATCCCCCGGGTGCCGATCACGGCAATATTGACCCGGTCGTTGGCGCCTTTCCATCCGCTTCCGGTAAGGATCGTGGGTGCAGTCATGATCCCCAGGTTCCCGATTGCGGCTGTCTTTATAAAATTTCTTCGTTCCATAATCGTTT
>CAZOYZ010000511.1:1190-3961 GCA_964584045.1 uncultured Prolixibacteraceae bacterium
ACTCGCTACTTCCTGATTTTAATATTCCGGTAATGGACCACGCTGCCGTGATCCTGCAGTAACAAATGCCCTTCAGGCCAAAGTCCGAATCCTTCCACATCTTTGAACTTACTCCCGGCGATCTTTGCTTTAAAATCTTCGCTTCCCCGGCTGTACTCCAGTATCTTTTGCCCGTTCAGCCAGTGCTCCACGTGATTTCCTTCACTCACGATCATACTTTCATTCCACAGGCCCAGCGGGCTGGGAC
This sequence comes from uncultured Prolixibacteraceae bacterium, assembly GCA_964584045.1. Classification (GTDB taxonomy): domain Bacteria; phylum Bacteroidota; class Bacteroidia; order Bacteroidales; family Prolixibacteraceae; genus JBCFBK01. Next base: position 1,438 of record CAZOYZ010000511.1, read on the forward strand.
GTTTATCGGGGGAGGCCGGATAAATTTCATACAAAGAACCGACGGTATGATAGTCGTTCGGTTTCATCCTTCCTTCCAGCATCCAGGGGTGATTTTTATCGTCCAGGATCTGATACTCCAAACCATACCCATAGCCTTTATTTTTGCCGATCCCTTCACGAACGTAGTATTTAAGGCCGCTGTTCCCGCCTTTGGTTTCCATCCTCCATTCCCATTTCAGGATAAAATTGCCGTACTGCTTTTTTGTAATGATATCGCCGCCGTTGCCTGATTCGGCGCCTCCTTTTGCACTGGCGATCAACTCTTCGTTTTCAATCTCCCAGCCTTTCTGAGGAAATATCGTCTGATTGACTCCTTTCCACTGCTCTGCCGATTTTCCATCAAACAAGAGTTCCCATCCTTCCTTTTTTTCTTCCGCAGTGAGCGAGTTAACCGGCAGGGCAAACTTTTCCCTGAAGCTTTGCCAGGCTTCGCTGCTTTGCTTCAGATAGGTTTCGGGCGACCCTTTCAGACTGTAGCACTGAATACCGACCGGTCCGGTATAGCCCTTCTCTGCCAGGATTTCAACCACACGGTACACATCGAATGTCCCCTGCCCTAAAGGCCTGATCAACTGGTCCCAGTCCATCTTTTGTGTATCCCCTCCATCTGCCCCGGAAACGGAAACCGCAAAAAGTTTCGGAAACGTAAGATCAATGACTTTCGCCAGATTTTCTTCCGAATCAGTTTTCAGGAAATGGCAAAGATTGAGGACCGAACCCACATTCCCGCGGTTTGCCTTTACAGCCAGGCGGTACGAATCTTCAGCCTTTTCGGCCAGAAAGTTTACATGGTGATAGACGGCCACCCTGACCCCGTACGGTTTGGCAAGATCGGCCAATTCCTGTAATACAGGAACGATCAGTTCATCGGCAGCTTCATCCGAGGGTTTGTACTTCGCAGAGTGAATGTGCACCCAGAGGATGATCCCTGTTCCCGCCAGTTTGGGGATCGTTTCCTTCCATTCGGGAAGATACGGTTCTTCCTGGTCGATGTCAATCTTCAAATAATCAGCATAAAGTCTCAGACCTTCTTTTTCGAGTGCCGGTTTCATTTCCAAGATGCCGGCTGTTTCCCGATGTTCGATCCCGTCAAATCCCAGTTTTTTTAATAACGCGGCCTGCCGGTCATAAGGCATGACCGATTCGCCGTTCTTAAAAAATGCATTATTAAATACAAAAACAGGGTTTTTCAGCTCCCTTCCCTTGTTCGCTGCAAAAGAAGACGTGCAGGCAAGCAGGAAGATCAATAGTTGAATCATTATTCGTTTCATTTCTAAATATTTTAGTTGTTTTTTCTCTCGCTGTTGTCACTTCACACAAACGGTTTTCCCTCCGCCACTGTCCAAATCCGTTTATTTTTCTGCCCGCACTCAACGGCCGCTTCCGCAGGGATGAAGTTAATATTTTCCGTATTCCTGTAAAGTCTCCCACATCGCCCAAAAATTCTCAGGAGTTACGTCATCCTGAATATTGTGTACAGGCGCAAATACAAATCCTCCGCCGGGTGCCATGATATCAAGCACCTTCTTTACCACGTCCCTGACTTCGCCCGGTGTTCCTTTATTGAGGGTGGTCTGGGTGTCGACCCCTCCGCCCCAAAAGACGAGGTCATTCCCGAAGTCCTTTTTCAGTCCGGTGAGTTCCATCCCGGCGGCGGTGTATTGCACGGGGTTCAGGATGTCAAGCCCGGCGTCGATCAGGTCAGGGATGATTGGCCGGATCGCCCCGCAGCTGTGCATGAAAATTTTCACTCCCGGCAACCGCTTTTTCAGATGCCCGAACAGCCTTTTAAATTTCGGGATGACCATCTGCCTTAAGGTATCAGGGTCAATGATCGTTGAGCTTTGCGAGCCCAGGTCATCGCATTCGGCGATCACGTCGATCATATCCTGATAATTATTGCTGACGGCCCAGTCAATCAGAGCATCCCAGTACCGGATCTTGTCTTCCAAAATGATCTCGAGAAGCGCTTCAACCCCCTCCGGATCGATCATCGTATCCATATACCATTTCTCATACCCCCTGATGCGCAACGAGTTTTCCGTGAGACCTGCCACGTGGCGGTCGGCCAGACAACAATAGCCGGGAGTCGCTTTAAACTGTTCTTCCAGATCACTATGCAAAATCCGGAGATAATCGTTCCAGTCGGGCCGGTAAAGAAACTGAACGGATTCCGAAAGGGTGTCATATTTCTCAAGGGGAAAGCTGACCTGATTGAAATACAGATCCTTGTCGGGATCCCACATCCAGTCGCAGCCGTAAAAGTCCGTCACGGTCTCAATTTTCCCCTCAACCTGCTTTCGCCGGGGGTATTCCGGGATCCGCTGAGCACCGATCCGCCGGGTGTCTGCGCTTAAATAAACCAAATTTTCTTCGACAGGAGTGACGATCTGTGAGATCGGATCAATTTCCCGGACGTGGTATGCCGAAGACAGTCCCCGGTAAGCCATGGCCGATTTGTACGCATTTTTGGTGATGGAAGT
>CAZOYZ010000512.1:0-3955 GCA_964584045.1 uncultured Prolixibacteraceae bacterium
GAAATTCTTGTTTTATTTCCGAATTTTGCCTTTGTTTCGTTACTTTATTTTTACAGATTGAATGGGGTTATCGGATATGAACCAGATCATCGAATGTGTCCCGAATTTCAGCGAGGGCAGGGATTCTTTTATAATAAGGCAGATCACCGACGCGATTGAGAGCGTGGGCGGAGTCAGTCTTTTGCACGTCGACAGGGGTGCGGGAGCTAACCGCACAGTCGTTACTTTTGCCGGACCGCCCGAAGATGTGGTTGAAGCTGCTTTCCGGGGAGCAAAGAAGGCGTCGGAGGTGATCGACATGCGCCTGCATCACGGGGAGCATCCCCGGTTCGGGGCCATGGATGTATGTCCGCTTGTCCCGGTGGCAAATATCACCCTGGAGGAGACAGTGGTCTATGCACACCGGCTGGCCCGGCGAATAGGCGGGGAGTTAGGCATACCTGTTTATTGCTACGAAGCTGCCGCCAAATCGGAGATCAGGAAAAGCCTGGCGAGTTGCCGGGCGGGAGAATATGAGGGACTTCCCGCGAAGCTCGCCCATCCTGACTGGAAGCCCGACTTTGGGCCGGTCGCATTCAACGCCAGGTCGGGAGCTGTAGCTGTTGGTGCACGAAACTTTCTGATCGCCTATAACGTCAATCTGAATACGTCGTCCTGTAAGGATGCAAAAGCCATTGCCTGCGAAGTGCGGGAGAGCGGCAGGCTTTCGAATGATCTGCAGGACGGGAAAGCTGGTTCCGGTGACTCAGGAAAACCGGTGCGTGTTGCAGGTTCCCTGAAAAAAGTCAGAGCCATTGGCTGGTATATCGAAGAATACGGTAAAGCGCAGGTTTCCATGAACCTCATCGATTTAACGGTCACACCGATCCACCTTGCCTATGAGGAAGTTTGTAAAAGCGCTGAAAGACGGGGTCTTCAGGTAACGGGATCGGAGCTGATCGGGCTGATCCCGTTACAGTCTATGCTTGATGCAGGAAAATATTTCCTGGAGAAGCAACATCAGTGTTCCTCCGTGGACGACGACCTTCTGATCAGGACTGCGATAGAATCGATGGGGCTTGGCGAACTGGCGCCGTTTAACCCGAAGGAAAGGATTATCGAATACCGGATGGGCATAGGGCACAGGGCATAGAGCACAGAGCACAGAGAGAGGATGTGATCCGGTACCTTACAATTTATTTTCTTTAGGGTACTCAATCCGGACATGATAGACATTCATCAGCTTTTCAAACAGTGTTTCCTTCAGGATACGAATGTCCCGCATGGTCAGATCTGCATCGTCCAACTGACCGTCGTCCAGTTTTTCCCTGACCATCCTGTCGATCAGCTCCTTCATGTTTTCAGATGTCTTTTCTTTTAATGACCGTGTTGCAGCTTCGATACCATCAATCAACATGACTACCGAAGGTTCTTTATGATGCGGACGGGGTCCGGGGTAACTGAATTCGACGGGATCAATGACTTCGTTGGGATGCTCATTTTTATAAAGGGTATAGAAAAATTTTGCTTTGGTTGTCCCGTGGTGCGTGGTGATAAAGTTGATCAATACTTCCGGTAATTTATGCCGGCGGGCCAGCTTTACTCCGTAACTCACATGGTCGATAATCACCTTTGCGCTTTCCTTATATCCCAGTTCATCATGCGGATTCATTCCGTTTGACTGATTCTCAATAAAATAGACCGGCTGGTTCATTTTTCCGATATCATGGTAGAGCGCTCCGGCATAAGCCAGAAAAGGATTTCCCCCGATGCGGTGGATCACTGCTTCGGCCAGGCTTGCTATCTGAAGGGAATGCTGGAAAGTCCCGGGTGCATCTTCCGCCAATTGCCGTAACAGCGGCTGGTTCGTGTTTGACAGTTCAATCAGTGTGACGTCCGATACAAAACCAAAAAGTTTTTCAAAAATGTAGACTAACGGATAAACCATCAAAAGCAGGACTGCATTTGCCGTGAACCATTGTAAGTTCTGCCAGCGGATCGATTCCATGTTTCCTTCCTGGACCATCGAAAGCGCCAGGTAAAGGACTGAATAGGCAATCAGTACCCACAACGAGGTAAAAACCAAATGGGACCGGCGGTGCAACTTATAGAGCGTGAAAACAGAAATGATGCCTGCAATCAGGTGCAGGAAGATGAACTCATAATTATTCGGTGCGAAATATCCGATCAGCAGGCAGGTGACCATCAGTCCGTAAATGGCTGTGCGTGAATCGAAAAAAATGCGGAACAAAATAGGCAGGATCGCGATCGGGATCACGTATATGTTCAACAGATCGTGCATCACAATGAACCTGGAAATAACAACCATCAAAATAATAATGAATAATATAAAGGTTAAATGACGCTTATGATTAAAGATTTCGGGACGGAAAAAGGCAAGATACAAAATGAGGATGAGCAGGCAGGCAATGATCAGCACCAGTTTTCCAATAATAAGCAGGTAACGGTCGATATTCTGCCCTTGTTTGGTTTCATGGCTTTTCTTCAGTGACTCCAGGATCTGGTATTTTTCCGGAGTAACCAGATCTCCGCTGAAAATGATACGCTCTCCCGCCTGTACCATTCCCTGCGTCAGGGAGACCGAACTGACCAATTGAGCCAGTTCGTGCGCATTAAATTCCGCATCATAGTTGAGATTTGCCTGAATATAATCGGAGAGATTGAAATTCTGGTTTAGGATGTTTACCTGTTCTTCCAGTACCCTGTGCAGGGTATCATTCATGGCCTGGAACGCCGATTTTAGCGAAAAGATCGAATTGAGAGGCACTTTACGGGCTGTTTTGCCGCTTATCATGAACAATTCTTTTTTGTTTTTCAGTAAGGGATGTTTGTCGGGCGACTGGTCAATCACGCCGGAGTCATAGATTTGAGCCAGGTAACTGGTCATAGACCTGATCACCCTGGGTTCCAGTTTGGAAATCTTCTCACTGAGCTGATCGAGTTTAAGAGAAAGGTTTTGGGATTGCTGAATCCCAATAAGCGTGTCTTTTTTATAATAAGGAATAAATTGGTTTTGAATGGAATCCCGTTCGTGCTTCACTTTTTCTTCAGGTTTCAGGATCGCGAAATTGAACGGAGCGATGAGCGTTTCATGCCGCCAGGGGGCGTTTTTCTGAAATTCATACCGGAATCTGCTTTCGCCCGGTATGACCAGGTATAAAATGAATATGGAAGCCGAAAAGGCCAGTGCAATATAAAAAAAATGATAGTAGCGCTTCAAATGGGTTAATAACTTCTTCATAACATTCTTTTCTGCGTCATCAATTAACAACATGTTGGTAAAGTTCGCAACAATTGCGCATAAAACTTACAGCGAAGTTTTATCTTTGGCAAATAAATTTAGCAATTATTTTTGAATGAACTTTGGAATTTCCGGCCTTAGTATTATTCCTGTGCGTAAAGAGCCCTCGGAGAGGAGTGAAATGATCACCCAAATTTTGTTTGGGGAGCTTTTTGAGATTCATGAACAATTTTTCGGGTGGCGCCGGGTTACTCTGGAATATGATGGTTATCAGGGGTGGATCGATCAGAAAATGATCACTCCGTTAAGCGAGCGGACCTACCGGAGAATTAAAGCTCGTCCTTCAGCAGTGAGCACTGATATTCTGAGCCTGGTACCGGCCGGTCCCGAGCAAAATATGATGATTGTCGCCGGCAGTTCGCTGCCTTTCTGGCGCCCATATAAACACGAATTTTCCATAGGCAGTGAAGTCTATAAGATGGGTGGTAAATTCAGGTATAAACAGCCTGCCTGTATCAGGACATTTATGATCCAGCAGGCGTTGATGTTTTTTAATGCACCTTATCTGTGGGGAGGACGTTCACCTTTCGGGATTGACTGTTCCGGCTTTTCGCAGATCATCTATAAGATGGCCGGCATCAGGCTCCCCCGGGACGCCGGGGAACAGGTGTTCCTGGGAACAGCGCTCAGCTTTGTCGAGGAAACCAGGCCGGG
>CAZOYZ010000513.1:0-3950 GCA_964584045.1 uncultured Prolixibacteraceae bacterium
TCCCGGTCTGTTCTCTCCATTGCATGGCCGTCAGTCCGTCGCCATGTAAAAACGCGCCGCACATCACAGCATGGTCCTCTTCCGAAGCACGGACCATCCACCCGGTTTTCCGGTGATTCCCGTTCGCCCCCTCAAATGCAAAGCCGGCGGTAAGAATAAAATCCCCCGTAAGTTTACTGAAGGCATCATGATGTTCGTCACAGGAACCTCCGATGTGGTTTCCGGCGCTCTTCAAGATGTAGGTCTGGCTTTTTTCATCGTACGAAACCGGGCCGGCAAGCTTTGTATTTTCGATGTTCCTGCTGAAACTGAAAACGCCGGACGGGCCCTGTGCAAAAGAACTCATTACCAGTAAACTGAAGAATAAGAATAAGGATGATTTTCTCATACAGGTCATGTCATGCGATCATCATTTGTCGGGCGCAGGGTTGAAACCGGCAGGAATGGCCGTTTCACCTGACATTTCCCGGGGTAGCACCGAGATATTCCCTTCCTTGTCGCAGATATAAAGGTACGATTCGGACGGTTTCCGGCCGTGGCCGTCGGCCCAGATCGCATAAAAGCCGGGATGGGCGTTAAGGGGCCTGCGCACATAGCAATGGTTTCGCGGGCTGTTTTTGGTCATTTCCCTGAACTTCTCCCAGGTTTTTCCCTGATCCGTACTTTTCCACAACACCACCTCTCCGCCGGTATTCCAGGCCTGAGGTCCGTCAGCAGCGGGGCCGATGATCTTCCAGGATTTTCGCGATTCCAGATAGACGGATCCCATATCATAGTTGTTGTCGGAAATGGTGACCACGCTGTTTTGCCAGCCATGTCTGCCATAGGAAAACAGGTGCCATTCCCTCGGTCCGTTTTCAGGGCCTGATTCATAACCTTTGCTGGAGATGACCAGGATGGCCGGCCTGCCTTTCCGGTCTATCTGAATATCGCTCAGGTAGCAGTTCAGCTTTTCCTGTTCGAAATTGTGGATCAGGGCCGGATTTTCAATGCCGGTAAGGGGAAGTTTGACGGTTTCGCCCGATGCGGTCTGCCAGCTTTTACCGAAGTCTTTGGTCTCCAGGTACTGAAGATTTGTGCGCCAGTTCAGTCCCTTCCCTTTGGGATGATAATCAAAAGCCACGCCCACCTTGCCGTTGTTACAGTCGCTGACCTGGTAATGGCCTTCGCCGTAGTTGGCAATTTGCTTCCATTCGTTCCATTTCACGCCGTCGCTGCTGGTGTTGTAGCCGATCACCCTGCGCCCCTTTATGTATTTGGTGAACAGGGCGATGAAGCCTTTTCCCCGGACAGGATAAACCTGGAAGTATGAGAAGTTCGTAAAAGGTACTTCCTTTCCGTCAACGATCTCGGTGGGATTCATCAGCTCAAATGCTTCGATGCTGTACGGCCCGGTGCTCCGGCTCATATAAGAAGGCCGTCCTGTTCCGTGCGAGGTGGAGAAGATCCAGATATAGCCGTCATCATCCACAGAGATGACCGGGTTATCGTGCGCATCGGTAGTTTGTTTGTCCAGCACGATGGTTGGATTGGCCACCTGTCCGGTCTTGTGATCAAAGTAAGAGACATTGTGCAGCAGTGTGCTGTTTTGATCGTTCGTTCCTCCAAAGCAGAAGAAGGTCTTGTCCGCTTTTTTTGAATAGATGGCGAACGGCCGGTGATTGGCCGGGTAAACGGCCATTCCGCCGCTGTACTTATACACATACTCATCATTGGAGGGCTGGTTCATGTACCAGATCCCCTTGAATCCGTTGGCTTTTTGGTTAACCAGTTCGCCTTCGGCATACCGGGCATCAGGATGCACATTATTTTGAGCCTGCGGGGCGAATGGGAAGGCCCACAAGCTTAACAGCATGATCACAGTCTTTAAACGGAGTTTCATAAGCAGGATTAATTTGTCAAAATAAATGACCGTAATTTTGCTTAAAAATAACGAAGAAACCTGAAAAGTGAAAGGCCGGGATCGCTTTGTTACAAATTCTTCCTGTAAAATTGTTCCACCGCCCGGCGCAGCATGACCTGGTGCGCTTCCACATTCGGATGGATGCCGTCGCCAATATCCGCCTGAGCCGGCATGGGCAGATCCGGATCATCCTTCCCGCCCGGTTTCTCCTTATTGTAATAGTTATTCAGGACACCCCAGTTGTCAAGGTACCAGCACCCGTCGTTGGCGTCGGCGATCGCCTTCTTCTTCAGTCCCAGTTCCCGGAACGCCTGGTTAAGCTGTGCCTGGCTCATTCCTCCAAAATCATACCCGTAGATTTTCCGGGCATTGTCGATATTCAGGTAATCATAGTCGCAGATCAGCACCTTCATGCCGGGTTTCAACCCCAGGCAAAACCGCACCAGTTGCTCTGTGTTGCCGCGGATCTCCTCCATTTGGCGGTCTCTTTCGGGGGGATTTAATGCCATGATGTTGGTTTTGGTGACGATCCGGAGCAGGTCATTCCCCCCAATGATCAGGTGAATGAAGGTGATCGACGGATTTTTGTCAACCAGGGATTTGATCCGTCCCTGCCAGTAAAGATGGTTTTGCGCCCACTGGTCGGCCCTCGACCCGCCAATTGCGGTGAGGGTCCCTTCTTTCTTGTCGCCTTCGCCGCCTTCGGTCAGTCCTTCGGGGAAGCCGTATTCCTGCAAGACCGCGTCGAACGCATTGGCCCGCCAGATGGTCTCTGCCCAACTGTCGCCGACAATTAAGATCTTCTTTTGTCCGTAAATGGTGCTGCCGGCAAACAGGAACAGGAAGATGATCAGAATTTTTTTCATCTGTGTAAATTTTCAAAATTGGTTCGCATAATTTTCGTATCTGCTTCTGTTTTTCAATTAAAATCCCAACGGATGGAATAGCCATTTACTCATTTTCGGTTTGCATGAACTTTAGCTCTTTTGGCTATTTCATGGTGTATTTTTTGGGTTTTTAGTTACAATTCTGCGTTGATGCTGCTTCGTTCATCAGGCGTATAGAGGTTGCTGCTGCGCAGTTCCTTTCCGGGCGACGGTTCCCTTTTATCCATCATCGGCCACTGGTACCAGTAGGCAGTAGCACAAACGTCGTCAGCGCGCAGGTAGTAGCCATCATCGGGACTGCGCCGCGGATGATTTTTGGAGCTGAATATCAGAGAGTCCCCGTAAAGAGGCAGCACATTTTGTTTTTTTGTACTGCCCATTTGCTGGACGGTGACTTTGATGTCGTGTTGGAAATACACCGGATCGTACAGGTGAAAGCGGTACAGCGACGCGAACTTCGCGGAGACCAGCGGCGCTCCCTGGACCGGCGTCGAGTGGGCCGAAAGTCCCCAGGCAGAGCCGATATAGTCTTCCATGCCGGTTCCACAGATGGTCGGATACCGATCATCGCCGTCCAGGCAGATCTTCACTTCGCCTTCGCCCCACCATCCGCCGGTCAAGGGTCTGATGCCGATCACGCATCCCAGGTAGATACCCTTTGCATTGCCGGTTTCCATGATCTTAAAATCCCGGCCGTACCGCGACGGGTTTTCCCGCCTGAAGGAGGCGTGGAACCGGCCGTCGTTGTTCGTCACCCGGTCGCCCAGGGTAAAGTCGACCTGGTAAAAGAAATAATCCAGGTCGGTTCCCGACTCGTTAGTGATGGTGATCTTTGCATGTTTTGAGAAGGGCATGGGAAAGAAACAGTTAAATCCTCTGCCTTCCTGCGTATACAAATACCGGGAGTACATCGGGGCTGATGCGCCGTGAGCGACTCCGAAAAAATCGCTTAAAGGGACTTCAACACTGGGGATCTGATGGTTTTCCCAGTACATCCGCAGGATCAGGTTGCGCAGGTGGCGGGGTTCCATGGGTTTGGACGTACACCAGATGTGCCGGATCATGCCTGGTCCCTTCTGCTCGAGCAGGACTTCGGTCGTTCCATGCTTAAAATCCTTGATGGCCGGAGACCCTTTGATCCCGCCGGCAGTCATGCCGCC
>CAZOYZ010000514.1:0-3948 GCA_964584045.1 uncultured Prolixibacteraceae bacterium
TTAATCTGAAAGGTGACCGCTTTGTTTTTTATAACCGGGTCCGAATCGTTGGTTGCCGGGTTTTCAATGAGGTTCAACTTTCTGACAGCCTGGATATATTTGGGCAGGTGGAGGGTAACCTGTTTTCCGTCGCCTTCCGCCTCAACCAAACGGATCACCAGTTCGTCGGTATCTTCCGCCTTTTTCATCCCCGACAGATGAACACCTTTTCCTTCGAGCGAAATAAACGATTCGGTCTCGGGACGTGTCGCATGGGTTTTTACCAACGCCAGTGAGGGAGGTTCATTGGCCAGGACCGGTACGTTGAAATCGTCTCCTTCCTGCCAGACACCGTTTTTCCAGTCTCCCGGATGCGGGTAGAGTGCGTAGCTGATCCTGAATTTTCCAAGATTGGGATAAATATCAGGATTCCCTGCAGCTCTCATCAGGGTAAGGCGTAGCTCGCCGTTGTGATACGAATGCCCGTATTTTGTTTTATTCAGTAATGCGATCCCTTTGGCGCCGTCGGTCACATCCACCCATTTCTGTGCAGGCACTTCCCCTCCTTTGTCCATTTCCGGGTCAACTCCGTAGATCCGGCTCTGCGATGTCAGCCACAAGGGAGCGTCTTTGCGGTCCATTTTTCCATCGACCGGACGTTCCACCACATTAAAGGGAACCTGGCAGTAAAATTCAGGATCCTGAAAGTTCAGCGGAAAAACAGCCCGCAGCATCGGCGAGTCGGTGGTATCGCTGCCGGTTTCAAGCCAGTGCACTTCCATCTCGTATTCAATACGCGGATAGGATTTATAGAGATAGGTCCTTTCGATGAACCTCGATTTTCCCCATGTCTTCACGGTTTCCACGCAGGCGCGGACAGGCCCTTTTTCAACCACTTTCACGCGTTCCACATGATCGACTTGCTCTTCTTTGACAATTTTGTTGATCGTCCATGACTTCATTCCTCCTTTTTTGTCTTCCAGGTACATTTTCAGTTGGTTAAGTTCACGGCCGTCCCTGACATATTCAGCATGACTGCGTTTGTCAAAGAGGCTTGTAATGCCGCCTGTCTTCAGATCAAATTTGACGACAAAAAAGTCGGTTTCAAAGGTATGGTCATCAATTGCCATTGTGCCGGCCTGCGCTCCCTTTTTGGTCACGTCGACGTAGTAAGTCTTGTATCCGCCGGCAGGAAAGTTTTCCTCGACGAACCGGATCTTCGATGTAAAGCCCGGAGGCGTTGGTTTTGAATAGACAATCTGTGCAGGATACTCCTTGCCCGAACCGTCACGAACCAAAACGGCAGCGAGATTTTCACCGGGTTCTGCTTGTCCGCTTTTATAATCCGGATCGAGGAAATTGTCATTTCCATTGCCCCGGACCTTTTCTTTTTCCTTGTTTAACGGGGTGAAATTTTCCCCGTAGTAATTTGCTCCCCACGATGCTGCTTTTACCGAGGCCGGTTCTTCATGGGAATATACCGTAGCTTCGACGATGGTTTTGCGGTGAACGGGAAAAAGGTTGTAAGCCACCACCGGCTGTCCCAGTCCCTGCCGGAATTTTACTTCGTCAGCCATCTTGAAGAAGGCGGCGTCTTTCAATTCTTCCGATTTCCGTTCGGTTTCGGTATAACGCGCTACCGCCTGGCGGTTGGCTTCATAGATCGCCGACCCGGGAAGAATGTCATGAAATTCGTTGAAGACCACGGTCTCCCAAAGATCGTTTAATTCAGCCTGCGGATAGTTATCGCCGTTGATCCAGCGGAGCGTGTTAAAAAATTCACCGGCAAACAACGAGTTCTCGCAGTTTCTGTTCCCTGATTTGATTTCGGATACCGTCGTATAACATCCTTCAAAAATGAACTGCATTTCGCCTTTGTGGGTTGGCCGTCCGTCCATTTCATGGGAAAGCTGATTGAAAAAGTCGCCTGCGGTAGAAAATTTTACTGCCGGATAACCCGGTGCTTTGTCCAGTTGATGGACCATTTCGATATTGGCGCGCGTAGGACCGCCTCCATGGTCGCCCACGCCTGTTATTTGAAGGATCCGGTGTTTATCGGGCGCAATTTTTTTCAGTTCATCCTTTAAATCCGGTGTAATTGTTCCGTTATAGGTATCGTTCCCGTAACAGAGTACTTTGGAACCGTCGGGACCTTCCCACCAGAAACTCCCCCTGTAAGGTTTACAACGATGAAAATAGTAGTAATCCAATCCGGCCAGCTTCAGCATCTGCGGCAGTTGGGAGGTATGCCCGAAGTTGTCGGGCAGCCAGCCTACGTTGGCCATTCGTCCGAAATGTTGCTGGAAATAACGCTGCCCCAACAAAAAGGAACGGGAAAGCGCTTCGCCCGACGAGAGATTGGTGTCGCCTTCGGTCCACATTCCTCCGCCCGGTTCCAGGCGGCCTTCCTTCACATATCTCTGTACCTCTTTAAAAAGGGGAGGGTCGATCCTCTCTACAAATTGATAGACGGCGGCCTGACTTTGGATCATGGTGAAATCAGGAAATTCTTTCATGAATGCAACGGTCTGCCGTAAATTGTCGTTGCACATTTTCATGGTTTCAAAGTAGGTCCACAGCCAGTTCATGTCCATGTGGGCATGGCCGATCACATGAATCGTATCGTTTCCGGATTCCTTTGTCTTTCCGGGAAGCTCCGATACTCCTGTATCGCATTTTTCTGCAAACGCTGAAATAGTCAGAAGAAGAAAAATCCCTCCGGTCAACAACAGGGTACTGATTCGTTTCATGATGTTTGGTTTAACGGGTTACATGTTACTTACACACAGTACGTCGGCTCCTTTTTCTCAATGAAGATCAAAATAATTATCTTTTTTTCAATAAAACAAGCTAAATCGTTTAAATTTATATTTTCCAATGTAAATTCTGAGTGTAGTACGATTATTTTCCTTAAAGTCAATTGTATATCAGGTATTTATTTTTATTTTTACGTTCTGATCTATACCCATTATTTCGGTATGTACCGGATAATAATATTAAAAAATGACGTTATTTTTAAAATCTCAAAAAATTTTATTCAGGTATCGTTTTATATTTTAAATATATTTTTAATCTTAGCTGAGAGTATGGTCAGGGACATTCAACGTGCAAAGCAGTGAAAACGGTATCGTTAAAAGATATAGCCGCCCAACTTGGCGTTTCGAAAGCATTGGTCTCCATTGTTTTAAATAACCGTGGGGATGAAAAGGGAGTTAGCGCCGAGACTCAAAGGAAAGTTTGGGATCTGGCTGAGAAATTGAATTACAGGCCAAATCAGGTGGCCAGGAGCCTGAGGCTTGGCAATTCAAAAACAATCGGATTGATCATCGCCGATATTTCAAATGTTTTCTATTCGGTAATTGCCAAAAGCATAGAGGAGAAAGCTTCGCAGAACGGGTATAGTATCATCTTTACGAGCGCGCAGGAAAATCCGGAGAAAGAAGAAGAAATGCTCAGGGTACTTTTGAATAAGGGGGTCGACGGATTAATTCTGTCGACATCGTTTTGTGACCGGGAGCAGATGCGCAGACTTAGGGACAGCAACATTCCTTTTGTCCTGATAGACAGGTATGTACCGGGGGTAAAAACCAACTATGTCGTTTCGGCCAATTACCAGGGGGCTTTCGAGATGACGGAGCACCTGCTTTCGCTGGGGCATGAACGGATTGCACTGCTGCATGTCACTCCTTCGCATCTGACGACCATGAAGCACCGGATTTCGGGATACCAGGAGGCATTGCACAAAAACGGGCATCGGGTTAAAAGTAAGTTGATCAGGGAAATTCCTTATGATCACATCAAAGAGAATATGGAAATTGCGTTGAAGGAGTTAATCCGTGACGAAAAGATCGACTCGGTGTTTTTTTTGAACAACAAACTGACCATTGCCGGTCTGGACGTCCTAAAACGATTAAATATGCGGATCCCTTACGATATTTCAATTGCATCGTTCGATGACATTGATCTTTT
>CAZOYZ010000515.1:0-3936 GCA_964584045.1 uncultured Prolixibacteraceae bacterium
TAGATTAAGTCTGGATGAAAGTTTTCATTTCAAACTTACATAAAAAACTGCAAAGAAACGGCCTCGATGAAGCACTATAAATGGTCTTTCAACGTAAATCCCCGGGTACAGCTTAAAGTGAAGCCGTACCTTCCTGGTACAGCTTCACTTTTTAGTCAAGTTTCTCAAAAGCAACTACCATCCGGTGTTCTGTTCCAGCAGCTTGTTCCTGTCCAATTCCTGCTGGGGTATTGGGAATAAAAGATGTTTGGGAAATTCCAGGTTTTGTTCTTTAAGCGTCACGTCATCGCCCAATCTCATCAGAATCGGATTCCCATTTAATCCTGTGCCGAAAACCTGTTCAAGATAGGAACCGGAAACACCATCATCAGCGCTCCATCGCATTAAGTCAAACAGCCGTTGCCCTTCCATGTTCATCTCGATCCGGCGCTCATGCCTCAACTTTTTCCTGGCGTCATTCTGGTCGGTGGCAGTTAAAGGAGGCATATTCACAGAGCCTCTGGCCCTGACCCTGTTCAGTTGTGCCATACCCTCCGGCACCTGCCCGTTTTCAATGAGCGCTTCGGCATAAAACAACACCAGATCGGCGTATCTCAACAAGGGAATATCGTATCCGCCCTGTTGCTCGTCATTCCAAAGCAAGGTGCCATCAACCATATCACGCTGCCAGATTTTTCGGGTATTGGTATTGGAGTACGACCATCCCGTTTTGTAGTAAATCTTGTCTCCTTTGTGATAGGTTGAATCTGCCGTAAAATCCTCAGCCTCATTATAAACTCCATAAAAATCACCGGGAATCCACATAGAATATACCCTACGGGGGTCGCCAGGTTCAAATGCATCGACCAGGTTGCGGCTCGGCAGGGCATACCCCCACCCTCCTCCATAAATGTTTTTGATGGGTGTAGGGGCATCTCTCACCATTCGTTCTACCATCATCTCATTGGAAGGATTATTAGGGGCACCATTCTCCAGAAAATCAAACCGGTAGATAAATTCCTTGTTATCGCCGTTTGCCTGAGAGTCGTAAGACATCATATAAACATAGTCATCCATCAGCTTGTATCCTTCGGCATCAGCAATATCAAGCGCATTTCTGCAAGCAGTTACCGCATTGGCGTAATCCTTGTTATAGAGATAAGCTTTCGCCAGCATCCCGGCCCCGGCGGCCATGGTCGGAAATCCTTCATCGTCGCCACTCCAGGAGTGCGGCAAATTTTCTGCCGCATACTGCAATTCCTCAATGGTTTTCGCCATCACCTCACTCTTGGGGGTTCTGGGGATGAAAGCAGAATCCGGATTCTCAATAAACGTCGCATAATACGGCACATCTCCCCACAACGTGGCCAGGTTCAGGTAGCAAAAGCCTTTTGCCAGTTTAGCCACGGCGATATAACGAGCCCGCTCTTCTTCGGTAAAGGTAGGATCGCTCGATGTCGGGATCCCGTCAATCGCAAAATTGGCATTGTTGATCCCCTTGTAAAAACAATAATACCAGGTATAATAACCATACCAGGTAGGATCAGCGGTCCAGCGAAGGTTTGGAATCCGGTCGTTGACATTTCTTGTGTAACTGTCGTCAGAAAAGATATCGAGCCTGGTTACCCAATACCGCTTGAAATCCCAGGGGACTTGACTCATAATGGCAAAAGGGGAGTTGGCCGCCTGCCTGGCAGAAGTCGCGTTAATAAAGAAATTTTCAGCATTTGGAGCATCTTTAGGGTACTTGGACAACAAATCATCCTCATTGCATCCTTTAAACAAAATGGCAACAAGGAGAAATATCATAAATAAGGGTAATTTATTTTTCATATGTTCAAAATTTTTATAATTATACGACGAGTTCGTCAGAATGAAACTTTAACGCCCAGTATCCATGTTCTGGGTTGCGGAATTTTCGTCACCGGCTGTGCCCACATTCCCTCATCCGTCACATCAACCTCACCTCCGGGATAGCTGGTAAACGTATGAAGGTTCTGTACACTTCCGTAGATGTCGAGGGATTTCATGTTCAGCCTCTGACAAATCGATTGCGGAACAGCATACTGCAGGTTCACATTGCTGATTTTCCAATACGATGCATCAGAAAGCCAGAAGCTTGACGTTGCCGAAGCATTGCTTGCCTTGTCATCCTTCGTCACCTTAGGCATGTTTCCATCCGGATTTTTTGTCGCTTCCCACCGGTCAAGCACCCTGACCACATCGTTGCTCGTGTATTGAAAATAGCCGTTTATGTCGACCATCGTGTTCAGATCAATCCCCTGAACGCCATAAGTGACAATCTGAAGCGACCACCGTTTGTAGGACAGATTCGCTGAAATCCCATAGGTGAAATCCGGATACTTTTTACCAATAAAACCGCGATCATCGGCCGTAATTTTTCCATCAGACTTCCCGGTCAGTTTTCCATTTTCATCCCTTCCGTTCACATCAACCGTCCAAATATCGCCAAGCCCGATCGGAAAATCGTTGGCGGGGTTGGTCAAATAAGGATGGGCATCTAAAATAGCCTGATTCTTCACGATCCCGTTCGAGGTATACCCAAATTCCCGGTAGATAGGCTGACCCACTTCAAGTCCCCACTCCCGGATATCACGGCCATTTAGATCGAGAACCTTATTCCGGGCGGTTGCCAGGTTTGCATCAATACTGTAAGAAAAATCTCCTTTCTTATCCTGGTAAACCACGTCGAATTCAAAACCCGTATTTTGAATTTCACCGCCATTTACCGTGGGGTCGGACGTTTTTCCCGCGCTCAGCGGCAAAGGCCGGCCATAAAGCAGATTCGTGGTGTTTGATTTGTAATAGTCGGCGGTCAACGTCAGCCTGGAATTGAAAAAGCCGGCGTCAAGTCCGATGTCCCTTTTAAAAGTCGATTCCCATTTGAGGTTGGTATTGACAGCCTGCATCAGCGCATAGGTCGACCGGAATGTCTGCCCGCTTTCCGGTCCCATGGGGTAGGTATAACTATCCAGGGTAGCGAAAGTTGGATACAGGCCCACATTGCTGTTTCCCAAGGTCCCGAAACTTCCCCTTATTTTTAAGTTGTTCACGATAGGAGTAAAAGGTTCAAAAAACCTTTCTTTTGAAATCCGCCATCCTGCTGATGCCGAAGGGAATACCCCCCAACGGTTGTCCTCAACAAAACGGGAAGTTCCGTCACGGCGAACCGAGCCCTGCAGAAAATACTTCTCCTTGTAGTTATAATTAATCCGGCCAATGTAAGATACAAAAGACCAGTCCTCATACCCATTCTCAACATTCTGATTTTCAAGTTGCCCGGCATTCAGATACCTGATCTCGTTATTTGGCGTGCCAAAGCGGATCCCGCTGATGTATTCATAGTTACTCTCTTCCTGAGAATAAATAGCCGAGGCTGAAATGTGATGGGTACCATTAAACGTCTTCTCATAGTTCAGCATATAATCAGCAATCCAGTGGAACGTATAGTCCTGCTGTTTCGTCACATTGTTAATGCTTTGCGTTTCAACGCCTGTGATATGCAGTTCCGGGGTAAATGTACTGTTATGCACGTTGCTGTAATCAATGCTCAGCCTCGGCATAAACGTCAAACCATCAAGGAGTTTTACTTTCAGGAAAACGTTCCCCGCGAAACCATACACCCGGGTATCATCCGTATACTCTTTGGCCAGGATGAGCGGTCCGACATTTCCACCTTCAATGGTATAACTTCTGACATAATCATAGCCAATGATTTTGCCGTTTTCATCTGTTTCATAGGGTCTTGAAAGCGGATTCTTTGAGATGGCTTCGAGGTAGGGATTGCCAACTCCCCCATGGCGGCTGTTACTGTAGATATTCAGAGAATTTCCGAACTCGATGAACCTGGCAATTTTATGATCGGAGTTAAACCGTATTCCTATTTTATCAGCCCAGGTTTCCATGATCAGTCCATCCTGCTTGAAATAGGTAACG
>CAZOYZ010000516.1:0-3930 GCA_964584045.1 uncultured Prolixibacteraceae bacterium
GTCGACTTTTTCTTCGTCCTCTCTGGTTTCGTGATCGGCTACGCGTATGACGATCGCTGGGGCAGGATGAGTGTGGGAACATTCCTCAAGCGGCGCGTTTTCAGGCTGCATCCCATGGTCATTCTCGGGACGCTGCTCGGCGCCGCACTCTTTTATTTCGGCGCTTCTTCCTTGTTTCCCATTATTAGCGGGGTACCGGTCTGGAAGTTGCTTCTTTATGTTTTACTCGGGATCCTGATGATCCCGACGCCGCCTTCTGTTGATATTCGCGGCTGGGAAGAGATGTACACGCTCGATGCACCTTCATGGTCGTTGTTCTACGAATACATCGCAAATATTCTGTATGCCTTGTTCATCAGAAGGTTTACCAGGACGGCGCTGGGCATTCTTGTCGCCCTCAGCGCCGGCGCAACACTCTACCTTACGCTGACCCAGGGAGATGTGGTTGGCGGCTGGACTCTCAACGGGCATCACTTGCATGTGGGTTTCACCCGCCTGTTCTTTCCTTTTTTTGCAGGTCTGTTACTGTACCGGTTGAAGAAACTGACAACAATAAAGAATGCGTTTCTCTGGTGCAGCCTGATTCTGTTAGCCGTGCTTGTTGCCGTACCGCGTCTTGGCGGAGAGCAGAACCTTTGGATGAACGGGCTGTATGAAGCGATAGTCATCATTTTCGTCTTCCCTCTGATTGTTTACATGGGCGCGAGCGGTGAAGTTAAAGGTCACTTTTCATCACGTCTCTGTAAGTTTCTTGGCGATATTTCCTATCCCGTATACCTGGTCAATTATCCCATTGTCTACATCTACCTGGGCTGGATTGCCGACACCCGCCATACGATTTTTGACGTGTGGCCGGCCGCGTTACTTGTCTTTGTGGCTACTATGGCCGTGTCTTACGTGTTGATGAAGTTCGCGGATGAACCGGTGAGACGATGGTTGAGAAAGCGGTAACGCCCACCTGCCCCGGGACATGAAAGGCTACAGCAAGTCGCTGGCCAGCTCGGCCAGGTAGCTTCGTTCACCCTTAACCAGGTTGACGTGCGAGAACAGTTCCTGGGTCCGCATTTTGTCGGTCATATAAGCCAACCCGTTCGATTTCATGCCCAGGTAAGGCGAGTCGATCTGTTGCAGGTCGCCTGTAAAGACCATTTTGGTTCCTTCGCCTGCGCGGGTGATGATGGTTTTGATCTCGTGCGGGGTCAGATTTTGTGCTTCATCCACAATGAAATAAACATTGGACAGACTACGGCCGCGGATGTAAGCCAGCGGGGTAATAACGAGATGTTCTTCCTTAAGCAGTTCATCAATTTTCAGGTATTCGGGACTGCGCTGACTAAAAGCATGCTTGATGACCGTAAGATTATCGAAAAGGGGCTGCATGTAAGGACTGATCTTTTCTGAAGCATCTCCCGGCAGATACCCCAGATCCTTATTGCTCAGTGCGACAATAGGTCTGGCCAGCAGGATTTGTTCGTATTGTTTATGTTGTTCCAGTGCGGCGGCCAGCGCCAGAAGCGTTTTTCCGGTACCGGCCTTCCCGGTCAGGGACACCAGTTTAATATCCGGGTTGAGCAGGGAATTTAGACTGAACGTCTGTTCAGCGTTCCGTGGTTTTATGCCGTATGCTGTTTTCTTTTCTACGCGCACGATCCGGTTTAATCCGGCGTCGAACCTTCCCAGAACGCTCGACTTGTTCCCCTTGATAATGTAATACTCGTTGGCCGTAGGCGTGTTGGGCAATTTGACATCGCCGGCAGGGAAGGAGCCTTCATTATACAACGCATCAATGAGCTGATCACTGAATCCGTCCATCTCGGTGATCGATTTTTCGAAAACATGCGGATCCTTGATCTGGTCGTTTTTGTAGTCTTCCGAAAGAATGCCCAGTGATTTAGCCTTCATCCGGAGATTAATATCTTTCGAGACAAGAATGGTCGGGCGTTTGGGATTTTCCTTGGTAATGAAATCGGCGATGGCCAGGATCCGGTGATCAGGGATGTCGTCTTTGAATGACTGCTTCATGGTCTCGGAAAACGGCTTTCCGGTGGCAATGATCAGTTTTCCAAGATCCGCCCCCAACTTGATTCCTCCGTTAAATAATTGTTCTCCCACGATGTTATCCAGGATACGGACAAACTCCCGGGCCTGGAAGTTAATAGGGTCATTGCCTTTTTTAAATTTATCAAGTTCCTCCAGAACGGTGATCGGAAGGATGATATCATTATCTTTGAACTGGTAAATGCAGGTGTGGTCGTGCAGAATGACATTGGTGTCAAGCACGAAGATTTTGGTAAGTTTCCTCGTCGTCATTTCTTTATCTTTTAACAGGTTTTAAAAGTAGTAAAAAATAGACGATTCGGTTTTCATTCACCGTTAAAAAGTGTTGAACGCGGAAAACATTCTGAAGGAATTTTAAAAAGGAGTTTGAATGAAGGACTATTCGGAGATACTGGATTATCTGTACAGCCAGCTTCCTATGTTCCAGCGGACAGGAGCAGCGGCATACAAAAATACGCTGGATAATACATGGGCATTGGATGAACTGTTTGGTCATCCGCACCGGCAGTTCAAAACGATCCATGTGGCAGGGACCAACGGGAAAGGATCGGTGTCCCATATGCTGGCTTCCGTTTTGCAGGAAGCGGGGTACAAAACCGGTCTTTACACATCCCCGCATCTGATCGATTTCCGTGAGCGTATCCGGGTTAATGGTGAGATGATCCCTGAAAGCGAGGTGGTATCGTTTACAGAACGGTTTACCGCGATGAACAACGGGATGAAGCTGGAGCCTTCGTTCTTTGAACTGACAGTGGCTATGGCTTTCGATCACTTTAAGAACAGCAGGGTCGATGTGGCGGTCATTGAAGTGGGATTGGGCGGCAGGCTTGATTCCACCAATATTATCACCCCCGAAGTTTCTGTCATCACCAATATCAGCCTGGATCATACGGCTCTTTTAGGTGGGACGATCCCGCTGATTGCTGCTGAAAAAGCAGGGATCATCAAACCGGGGGTCCCGGTGGTGATCTCGGAAAGTGATGAGGCTTATGATTCCATCTTTGAAACAAGGGCAGCCGAAACAGGCAGTTTCATCGTCTTTGCCGACCGGCAATACCAGGCGTCGTACTCGATGTTGTTGCCGGAGGGTCTGCAGGTATTTAATTTTACCAG
This sequence comes from uncultured Prolixibacteraceae bacterium, assembly GCA_964584045.1. GTDB lineage: Bacteria > Bacteroidota > Bacteroidia > Bacteroidales > Prolixibacteraceae > JBCFBK01. Next base: position 3,172 of record CAZOYZ010000516.1, read on the forward strand.
AAGGGGGAGACTGGATTTTCCTGCTTTGAGAACGGACTTGCTGGGCAGCTACCAGCGCAGGAATGTTGCCGGCGTGCTTCAGGTAATTGACCTCCTGAAAGATAAGGGTTGGAAAATTGACCTGGCCGATCTGTACAGGGGACTGGAAAGAGTAAGAGCCAATACCGGATTGAGAGGCCGGTGGGAGATTGTCGGCACCAACCCGGTGGTCATTTGTGATACCGGACATAATGAAGGCGGATTAAAGATGGTTGCGGATCAACTCCGGAACATGGCCTGGAAAAAACTGCATTTCGTTTTTGGAATGGTCAGTGACAAAGATGTGGAAAGCGTGCTGAAGCTTTTGCCGGGGGAAGCCGTTTATTATTTTACGCAGGCGGCTATTCCAAGGGCTTTGGATTCAGGGATCCTGAAAAAGAAGGCAGAAGCCGCGGGTTTGAAGGGCAGCGCTTTCCCTTCGGTAAAGGATGCCGTGAAGGAGGCCTTCAGCCATGCCGCACCTGATGATGTGGTATTCATCGGGGGAAGTTCTTTTGTTGTGGCGGATTATCTGGCACAAACGACTTTGCCCACGTCACTGAAATGATGTTCTTAAAATTTTTCGCATTTCTTTTGGCGAAGAAAAAAAAGCTATATATTTGCAACGCCTTTGAAGAACGGAGGCTGCGTTCAACTAAAAAGGGCGGTTAGCTCAGCTGGTTCAGAGCATCTGGTTTACACCCAGAGGGTCGGGGGTTCGAATCCCTCACCGCCCACGAA
>CAZOYZ010000517.1:0-3915 GCA_964584045.1 uncultured Prolixibacteraceae bacterium
CTTCCCAAAGAAAAACTTTGCACCCATTGCTGGGACGGCTCAAGCTGTTTTTAATTTTAACCGGGGAGGGGCCCGTCTGATGTGCGGGGCGTTTACCGGTGTGAGTAAATTTCTGATCATGATCGTTTCATCCGGTCGAGCAGTTCGTCCTTTTTTCTCCTCGAGACCGGAACGGAGTAACCATCGGAAGTGATCAGGTAGCCGCCATCTTTTTTCACGAAGGAGTTTATTTTAGCTCCGTTTACCAGATGGGACTTATGGACGCGAATAAAATCAAATTCGCCAAGCAGTTCTTCATATTCGGACAAAGGCCTGGAAACTAACCGGCTTTCTTTATTCTCAAAAAAGAAACGGGTGTAGTTGTTTTCACCTACGCAACGCACGATCGTGTTGATATCGAAAAACTCGATTTTATCAGCAGAAGCGAGAGCAATTTTTTTGGCCTTTTTTGGCATTTGGAGGTTTTGAAAAGCCATCCTGGTAAATTCAAGCTGTGTCCTGTCGGTCAGCCTTTGTTTTGCCCTTTTTACCGCAATCCTGAGATCTTCAATGTCGATAGGTTTAAGAATGTAATCCAACGCATTGAATTTAATGGCCTTCAGGGCATAATTATTATACGCTGTCACGAAGATCACTTCGAACCTGATCGTTTTCAGTTGAGCCAGCAGGTCAAACCCAGATTCGCCGGGCATCTCGATGTCGAGAAATACCAGATCAGGATCCACCAGACTGATCAATTCCAGAGCCTGTCTGACAGAGCCGGCATCACCAATTACCGAAACTTCGGGACAATAAGTGGTTAACAGTATTTTCAGATTTTCCAGGTTATTACGTTCATCATCTATTAAAACGGCTCGTATCATGATCAAATCAGATTATTGTTAAAACTAATGATTACGCGCGTCCCTCCTGAGCCGGAGGTGAGGTCTTCAATAGAAAGTTTGAAGTTACTGCTATTTTTTTGATTCAGTAAATGAATTCGTTCCATGCTTAACTTATTTCCTATTCCGTGATGACCGGTATTTCCCGATTGAGACAAATTTCGGCCAATCCCGTTATCTTCAATCTTACATATCAATTGTTTATCACGCTCTTCGATATGAATGTCCAGCTTTTTCTCTCCCTGTTTAGGTTGCAGTCCATGGAAAATGGCATTTTCGATAAAGGGCTGCATCAGCAGGGGAGGAATACTGCTGTTGTGGATGTCAATTCCCGGACTGACCTTCAGTTGGTAATCAAAATTGAACCGAAGTTGTTCAAGCCCGACATAGAGATCCAGCGTTTCCAACTCCTGTGCCAACGGAATGAATTCTTTTTCTGAATGTTGCAGTACCGAATGCAGCAGACGTGCGAACTTTGACAAGTACATGTTGGCGGCCTCGATTTTTTGTTGATTAATCAGGTTTTGAATGGAGTTCAGTGAATTAAAAAGAAAATGCGGGTTCATTTGGGCCTTGATGGCTTTAAGCTCCGTTTCGCGCAAACGGTTGAGGAGCGCTTCAATTTTTTCTTTTCGTTGATGACGTACACGGCTGATGAGCCAAACCATTCCGGCGATGATCAAAATAGCCACACAAAGGATCAGTACGCTCCGCAGGAACTTTTCATTACCTGAAGAACCGATATTCTGAGCAATCAGGATATTGGCAACAGAAGGATCGGGGCCGTTATTATTGACAACCGTCCCGGTTTTATCGATCAGCATGAAATGTCTGGATCTGACACGGGAAAGATTTGTGCGGAATGCTTCACTGTTCCGGTCGATAAACAAATTCTGTCCCTTAATTTTCATGGATTCCAGATAGGCTTTCCACTTCCCGAAATCTTCTTCCATTCCGATATTGACAAACAAGACGCTTTCAGCGGACAAGCGCTCCGTCAACTGCTGATATTCGGCCCATTGTTTGTCCATGGCAAGTGCGTCGTTGCGCCAAAACATCAGGTAGACAATTTTTCCTTTATACCGCGCGAGACTGATGTCTGATCCTTCCGTGTCTTTAAACCGGATGTCCGGGAAAAGGCTTCCTGTTTCCGGCAGACCTGTTTTTCCCTGTAGCTTTGAAAGCTTAGCCTGGAAATCCGTGTTATCAAAATATTCCTGTACCAGGTTTTCGAAGGCCTTCTTATCGTCCGAATTGGCCGACTGGTAAATGCGTGGCGCCACGTATTCCATATAATCGCGCAGTATTTTTCCGGAAGAGGATAACGTGGCCAGACGCACTAATTCCATGGCGGTTGGAATTTCATCCGTTTGATAATTCACCGCATAAGTAAAGTTCCTTAATTTTTCAAACTGAAGTAAAAAGTTTTTCTCAAGAAACCTGTTGAATTCCCGGTTGAAAATAAACGATTGATACTGAGTGGGAATTGTGTCAAGTCCGGTATACGCTCTTCTCAAAATTCCTCGTTCTCCAATATCCACTTTAGCAAATAAATAGTCAAGTTTCCGGTTTATTTTTCCGTAATAATAGGTTAAATATTGCGATTCATAGAAACACGGCGTCAGGTCACTTCGATAATTGAACAGCAGATCAAAGCAGGCATTGGTGGTCTGATCAGCTTTCCGGAACCAGGAGGTTTGCGTTTCCTGCCTCCTCCTGCGATTTTTCAATTCCGGGAACTTTTCGAGGCGGGCTTCTTCCTGGATGAACCGGTTGTTGCCGACACCAATTCCTTCAAAAAATAATGAGTCTCCTTTAAGATTTGCTTTTACAGAATAATCGTCACCCGGCTCTGCGTAAAACCGGTGCCCTGTTGATGAGGTGATCATTACCGGGAAGTTCTGTGACAAAGCCAAACTGAACCTCCCGGATGCATCTGTTTTAATCTGCATTTTCTGGTCAGTGTCGAGAGGGGAGAGCCCATTAACGTCAAACCGGATCTCTTTATTCTTCACGCCTGGCATTAACCCTTCGAGGCGTGTGGTTTGTTTTTCGACCGATTCCGTGATTTTGACGATGGTTTGAACCCGGAGCGCCTGATCCTTCCTGTAAATGGCTCGCCCGGAGACCGGCTCCAGATAAACGACCGATTTGGTATGGTTCTTTATGTTCGTAATTTCAAGATGATGCAAGTGCTTATAATCATCCAGGTAATTGTAAACAATACCGTCTTTGAGAGCGAGATCGCCCGGCGCTTTTAAATCGTCAGGAAGTTTTATCCGGATATTTTGAAAGAGTTTGAGAAAATGGTCCATCTCAAAAAAGTAATCGCGGTATTCCAAAGGAATATTCTTTACGTAAACGGGATATTGGCTTATCATTTCGTGATCAAATGCCTTTTTCAGGCTATCACCATTTTCCAGGTATAATTGGTCTTGTCTGAAACTGAACCTTACCGGATTTCTTTCCAGAAATTTTGCCACGCCTTCGAGATAACCGGGAGACGCAGAATAGGAGGGGTCACCCGATTCATAATAGCCGATTCGTTTAAATTGGGCGTGGTGCGTATCGGAAACGACAGCTTTTTGCAGATGTGCCGTGAACAGCCGTTTTCCCCAGGTTTTAGCCGGGATGACCCGGAAAGTAAGATGAAGATACTTTGTCCCGATAAAGTGTTTTTCCCCCTCCTGGTAAAATTCACAACTGAAAAGAAAGGCAGGATGATCGTTTTTGTCTGCTTTTACCTCCATACCAAACAGCAGGATTGCCAATAACACGCCTGATTTGCTCATTGGTTTCATTTAATGATTTCAGAAAGCAAAGTAAAGTTAAAAATATGGGTACTTTCTAAACCAACGAGAATCCGGTGACGAACAATTAGGGAATGGTCTATTTTGGAGAAAAGGGCTATTCAATCAATCTTTTCTGCACGTCACAAAAAGGCTGCGCTGAAGTTCGGCGCAGCCTTTATTTTTTTTATGCTATTCCGGAAGATTTCACTGAATAACAAACTCGATCGGAATCGTATACCCTA
>CAZOYZ010000518.1:0-3910 GCA_964584045.1 uncultured Prolixibacteraceae bacterium
CGATACCGGAATTCATACTATTTCAATTCAATGTGATTCCGCTATTGATTCGGATACAGACCGATGCTGTCGAATGGTATCTTATGAAAACCGATAAGTTTCAAAATCTTTTCGTCTGAAGGATAGAGTTTACCCTTTTCAATGTCAATCTCCTCAGGGATATCCCTGACGACGTAATTGTTCTCAATCGTCATCTCATCGACATCCTGTTCGATGTCTCGCCATTTCTTACTGCCGTAACTCAGGTTCGCGCGGAACACGTTGCGTTTCGGCTGTGCAAAGTCAGTCTCCAGGATGGTCAGCAGTTCGGGATAACGTTCGCTGTATGGCGGTTGCTTAAAATTGACCGCTTTCAGCTTGTCGAACATTTCAGGATAGCTGATGCTGTCCATATAATATTTCGCCCAGTTTACACCCCGCGCATCCAGATGGATAGAACTTTCACAATCCGCAAAAACGTTGTTTTCCACGACATTGTCATGGCCGCCGCCCACAAAGGCCGCGTGTCCGGCCTTATAGAAAATATTTCCGTAAATCGTTGTACCACAAGCAAAATCATCCAAATAAACAGCATTAACGCCGAATAATCCCGGGCCAGCCAGGTGGTGAAAATAATTATAACGGATGATATTGCCGCGCATTGTCCAGTCACGCCCGATATAAAAAGCGCCCACGTCGCCTGTTTCCTGTGCAATATCGTGTACTTCATTGTATTCAAGCACGTGATCATTGCCTCCGAATGCGACTGCCATGTGAGGAGCACTGTGGATGTCATTATGTGCCATCAGATTTCCAACGCCGCTTATCGCAACGGCAGGACGGTAAGTTCGGTTGATGCGGCTGTAGCGGCAGATGTGGTTATTAATGGCAAAATTATGCCCGGGCGTGAGCGTCAGGCGGTCGCCGCCGGTGATCGTGATGCCGGCGTCGCCGACGTTATACAACTCACAGCCCATTACGCCGTTGTGATGGCCGCCGATGACATCAACGGCATTGTTGCCGATGTTCCGGATTGTACAACCTCCAATGGTGTTATCGCATCCTTCTTCTATTTTGGCTACGCTTCCCCGCGTGTATTCAAAGATAATGCCCTCGAGGCGAAGATGTTCCGTATGGTCTAAATGGACCATCAGGTCTTCCATAACAGAGACGACAGCTTTTCCCGGTCCGCTTTGTGAAGGTGGCCAGAAATACAACAATCCCCTGGTTTTGTCCAGATACCATTCGCCAGGGCTGTCCAATTCTTCCAGGACATTCAGGGCGTAGTACCGTTGTCCAGGCGAATAGCCGTACGCGCCATGCGGAGACGTCAGGGTAAATTCCTTCCTGGCGGCGTCGATACGTCCAACTTTTACATAGGAATCCGCCCAATCCCAGGTCCAGTATCCGTGCAGCCAGATATCATTGCTTTTTTTCCATCCGCTAATCCGGTCTTCAGCGTAAACAAAACGCCCGTAATGAACCCCCCGCCCGGTTCGTTCATCGCCGCCAAAAACGCTGTCGCCTGTCTGTGGCACGGAAACGATGTGCATCCAACCATTATTGTTCGGATAGCGCGCCAACGTCATCGGTTCGTCATCGAAGAAAAGTTCCAACGCCGCAGGCTCCGTCGCCCTTCCGAAACCGGAGGCTTTCCGTTCGCCAAAGTCAGTTATGCCCTGTGCTTTCAAATCGGCTTGCAGGATGGAATCGTGTGGCGCACAGATTCGTGCTTTGGCTTCCGGATCATTTAGCGGCCCGAAGTGGATTTCCTGTCCCCCGGTAAAATGCACTTCTTCACCCGGGTAAGCCCGGTAAACAACGGGAGCGCTTTCTTTTCCGCTGTCATCCAACGTAAAACGAATGGTTTGGCGGATCGGGTAAACGCCGCCCCGAAGGTAAACAGTAATTCCGCCACGGGAAATTTTCTTTTTTTGCTTGAAAACACGTATGGCCTGTTGAGCCTTTTCTACCGTTCGAAAAGGCGCTTCCTTTGTACCTGAACGGCTGTCGTCACCGTCAGGCGATACATAGAACTCCACGCGCTTCTCCGTTAGGCAGCCCGGCAGCATCAGAAACAACAGCGCTATCGTCAATAACTTATTCAGACTGTTTCTTAGAGAAAAAATACGATCCGTCATCATGGTTTAATTATCATTCGTATCTTATCGCCTATTCCAAGGCTTTAAAAATTATTCGTTTTATGATATCATCTGAAGAGGCACCAGTCAGCAGTTTCCCCTATCCTAATTCATTCCTCGTATCACATCTACAAAACGCTAATCATCAAAATTAAAAATTATTGTACGAAATCAAGGCCCAAAAGTATTACTTTCTTCTTGGATCAATGGAAAATCCATTAGCCAGATCACTCTTATTAAGAACCGAAAAGATTCTAATCCGATTTGCTCGTTTCATTCGGGAAGTAAACCGCAACCCGGAAAGCACCAATGATGTTTTCATACACCCTGAAATGCCTGTTCCACGTTGTCCCTCCGGTTCTATTTGGATCTCAGTTTGCAATGCCTATGGCATGGTATTTAATTATTGCAGCTCCTGGTTTATCGCCGATTGTTATTTTCAGTCCCTCCTCCATTAATTCATTCCCTTTATATATTGCAGGGCTTTCAGTATCAAAGTTGGTGATTTCATATTGAGCATCAGGAATCAGTCCTTTTAAATGAAATGTTTTTGTCGCCTCTTCACAACTGTCTCTCCGGAAAGCCTGTATAATCCCGGTTCCTTCTTCGGGCCGGCTGAACTGCCATGCAATCCATTGATATGTACCCACGCTGTATGGCGTCAATGGATAATAATCGCCAAACAGCATCGCTGGCGCCACTTCACTGCATTCAGCATAAGCCTGTTGCTGAGCAGCCTTGTTTTCCGGGGTTAAACCTCCCATCCCGAAGCCTGCCATATAAAAACTGCGCATGGAATAGGTGTCGTAAAAGTAAACGCCTGTACCCTGAAACGGGAACCAGAGCGAGAGTCCGTATGTCTGCCCCTGGTTGCCCCGAATCACATTTTCCATCCCACTCCACTGAAAATCACTGCGCAACAGAGGAACAGCACGTTTCATAGTCTCCAGATCGTTACGGCGCCCACCGGAAGCACAGGCATCGATCCGCAAATGCGGGTTCCTGCGTTTCAATTCGTCCCAGTATGCCAGGTGTCCCTGGATATACCTATTTTCGGTAATCCCCTGACGATCGGGAGCATCGTTTTTACGCCAGGCAGGAAGAGGCCCCCCTCCGTTCATATCTTCACGATACCAGTCAATCCCCTGCGACTTAATCATTCCGTCGACATGATTGATAAGCCATTCCCGGGCTATGGCATTTCCTTCGTCGAGCAGGGCACCGTGACTTGTACCCGGCAGCAGCCACTCCGGATGATTCCTTGCCAGCCATGAATCCGGATCACCAACCCGTTCGGGTTCGAACCACAGCAGGAAACTCATTCCATGCTTATGAACCCAATCGGAGTAAGGTCTGAATGTCTCAGGATAACGGTTTGAATCAATCTCCCAGGTACCTGTATTCAGCCAGGAACCATCCCCGTTATAGGGACCGTTATCTTTCGGATACCATCCGGCATCGCGCCAGCAAATATCCGGTTTAATGCCTGCCAGTAAAAACGAATTTACAGAAGATGTGTCTTTTTCTGCACCGCCCACCTGGATCTGTAAAGTCGGCTGTTGTGATTTCCCGTCGGTAAAAGGAATGATATGCTCCAAATAAAAATGCCGCCAAAGGTTTTGTGCATCCACAACATTTGCTTTCTGCCAGAACAGTATAGCAATCAGCGGAGTACGGATTTCCTCGCCAGGTTTAAGATAGCAATTAGTCAGCTGCTGGCCAGCTTTCACAGTTAATCCGCCGGTAGCATCGCGGGTAAAGGAGCTGGCCCATTGTCCGGGCCAGCCAAC
>CAZOYZ010000519.1:0-425 GCA_964584045.1 uncultured Prolixibacteraceae bacterium
AGAAATCGGCTTCCCGCTCGGACTTATTGACCGACTCATTCGACGAACGTTTGGCGACATCCACTTCCAGCAGATTGGATTGCCCGTATTTCAGGAATTTACTGATATCATATTTAAAACGATAGAAAGCACCCTGGTGAACCTCTCCTGCCGGCTTGCCATTTATTTTGACGTTGGTGTCGGTCATCGAACCGTCAAATACAAGGTTAACGGTTTTGCCTTTCCACGAAGCCGGAACGTCGAATTCATGCCTGTACAGTCCGTGTTCTTCACCCAGCTTCAGCGCCTTGTTCCTCCAGTCATGACCATAGTTGTAAGTCCCGAATCCCTGCAATTCCCAGTTTGAAGGAACCGGTATTTTGGTCCATTTGCCGCTGTTTTGCCCGTCCGTGCAAAAGAAATCCCATTCAACCGTATGGGCGGCA
>CAZOYZ010000519.1:435-3910 GCA_964584045.1 uncultured Prolixibacteraceae bacterium
CTGAAAGATAGACAATTTGAGTAGATTGGGCACAAAGACTCGCTGAAAGCCCTGTCAGAAGGACCAGGAGAAATGTTCGAATGACTGTCATGTTTATTTAGTGTATTTCTTCGTCCTAATATACAATTTTTAGTGGTGTTTTGGTGTACCGGTACAAAATTCAGGTTTACCTCTGTTGTTTCGTGACAATTCGCCGTATATCCAGCAGATACATTTGCCGTCCGTCCCAGTTGGGAGAATCCACAATCACGTACTGTCCGTCCGGGGTGCTTCTCGGATGTGTATCACAACGCCACTCACCTTTATATTCATCCGGCGAATAAAAATCGGCTAAGGGAACCCTCCTGCCTGTAGGAACATGGTAAAGATAGACCGATTGCAAACGTTCGGACGACGGGTAGGTGTCATTCAGGATCCATTCATTGCCCGGGAGATAGGTACAGTGTCCGTTGACAGACATGATACCCTGACCTATCTGTTGGATGTTTTCCACAGGAGCATCTTCGAAAAGGAAGAACCCAAACCCTTTATCCGGAAGGCGTGTCCAGGCCAGAATATGCGAAGGATCGCGCCAGATAAAATGCGAAGTATAATTATACGGATCGATCACTCTCAGATCAGATCCGTCAACATTTGCGGTGAACATCCGGGTGCCAAAACCCCCGACTCCTTTGTACGGCAGATTCCGTTCAGCATCGGGATATCTCCAGCGATGCAGAAAAATAAACCGGCTGCCGTCGGGATTGACCAAAAGGTGGTTAAACCAGTGTTTAGCCTCTGTAAACTGCTGATCATAAGGATTGGCAATTCCTGCTGCCTGCGCCAACGATATGATCAGCTTCGCTTCACCGGTCTTAAGGTCTACCTTCCATATTCCCGAATTTTCAGGAGCAAGCGTACCTGCGTTGGGGTCGGGAATCCCGGCGTATCCGTATCCCGGACGCATGTCGTTGACGCGCCGGTAGTCGGTGGTCACCGCCCATTTCCCATCCGGGCTTAACGCATAGACTGGCCACGGGATCGTTCTTTTTTGGCGTGTTTCGATATTCATGATGCGGCATACAAAACGTCCGTCTTCCTTGTCATTCCACAGCACTTCATCCGGAGAACCCGGAATGAACTGTAACTGGCAGCCCTGCTGCCATCCCCATGCCCTTGACTCACCCAATTTAATCCATTTGCAATCGTTCTGTAAATCAATCATGCCGATCTCAATCACATCGTCCTGTGTTGGCGAACGATGTTCGAAGGCGGTTTGCATTCCCAATATATACCTGTTAGACGGATCGCATTGTATTTTATCGTAATAGGCAAACCAATGGTATCCTGGTTTTGCCGTGATCCGTTTGGCGGGAACATACAACTTGCTGTGTGAATCTGCCTCAGTAATCATCGCATTATCCGGTTTTTTGAACAAGTTTTCGGTCTTATTCGAACAGGAAACGATAAACGCGAATATAAACGTCATCAATAATAACTTCTTCATGCTTTAATTTGACTTTAATGATTGTACGGAATCTAATATGCTGATCATTCAGCATAAACATCAGCGATGATCTGCTTCATTTCCCCGTTTTTTACAGTGATCATTTATTGGACCCGGGTAGAATTTCCGCTCCTGACCTGTTCCTTTATCGGCGGAGCGTCATGACTTTTGGTCGTCCACTTCGGGTTCTTTATGGAAGGATCGGGATACAGGCGTTTATCATCCGGCAAGCTGCGGATGTTCCCCTGCCGCGTTCTTACTTCATTGATAATACGGGCGTCAGTAATGTCCCGATCCTTGACACGGGCACCGGCATTGGAAAGGACTGTTTCTTCGACCTCACCGGAAGGAATAAACGTCTTTGAAGCCGACCAGCAAACCGTAGCCGTCGGGCTGAAGGGCGTCGGTTCATTCCCGGTCCAGTTCTCCAGACGTTCAGTCAGATTGAAACTCCTGGTTCCAATGGTCTCATTACCCAACAGGTAAACACGTGAACCCGGCGCCAATCCTGTCTTGTTGTGAAATATTCCGAGCACAGGGCGTGTGTCCGGTCCGGCAATGACGATATTCCCGATGACGTCCACGTTTGTCGGGCCATAACCTTCATGTCCGTATATATGGAAAGCATTAAATCCGGGGTTGTAGATCAGATTGTTTGCCACAACCGCGGATAAGCCAGAGGCAACAACCGGATTGCGGAACGAATTATGGGCAAACAGGTTTTGTTCTACAAGGACATCCGTAACTCCGGGACCGACAAGAAGACCTGCTGAGTGGTCACCCTTGGCATGGATGGAGCTTTTAAGCGATTCGGCAATGATGCACCGGCGCACAACAATGTCATGGCACCCTTCACCCCACATTTGAACGGATTCATCGATCGCCCAGGCAAAAGAACAGTTTTCGACCAGAATGTTATACGAATCGTCATCGCCGCGTGAATCCCCGTTGATCTGAAGACAATCGCGGTTAGACGGATCGGACCCTACGCTACGCGCACCGGTCCGGATACGAATATCACGGATGATGACATCGTGGGTGTGGATCTGAACGCAATCCCCAATGATCGTGATGCCGGGAGAGGGAGCACTGGCTCCGTCAATGGTGACATACGGATGGCGAATCCGTAACACATCATTGATCCAGATCTCTCCGGCCACGGCAAACCGGATCATACAGGGTTCGCCGGTATCAAGTGCGGCACGCAGGGTGCCGGGACCAGTTTCGTGAAGACTGCTGACAGTGACCACGCGTCCGCCTTCACCGCCTTTTGTCGGCCACGACGGCCCGGAGGCGGCTAAAGGAAACGGAAGAAAAACGGCCGCTATAGCGAAAAACAAACAAAGGACCCACACGGTAAATTTCATGATCGTATTTATTTTTAAAGTATTCATTCTGAAAATTATTTATAAGTTATCGAATAGCGGCCTTCTCCACATTCCGAAACAGGATGGGGAAACACCGGCATTTGCTTCTGCTGAAAGCCGGCTGACCTCCACGCCTTTTACATCGTCCATGACAACAATAGCCGGACGCTTATCGCCTTCCAGGGTAGCCAGCCAGACACCATTCAATTCAATTTATCCAACTGCAATTTGCATGTCACCTGTTTTTTTCCTGTTCCCATTATTCCATTAAAGCGGAAGCGCACCAGAGCATCGCAGCCTGACCATGATAATCGCCTGCGCTACGGGGACGATCGTAATAATACAGGCGGTCGTTCAGTTTATTGGTTCCTACGCATACCTCCCGGATATCGCCGTCGGAATTGACATAGCCGACCAAAGCCAGCCATGCTTTCCGGGCCGCTGGTCCATATTCCCGGGTTTTGAGCCAACCGGCCTTCACCCCGGTGATCATGGCAAAAGCGAACATTGCCGAACAGGACGTTTCAGGCCAGCATTCGGGATCGTCAACCAATTGATTCCACATTCCTGCAGGAGACTGGTATTTTCTGAGGTTTTCCATCATGGTCAGATATCCTCTCAT
>CAZOYZ010000520.1:0-3909 GCA_964584045.1 uncultured Prolixibacteraceae bacterium
GGCAATGGGTCGGAACAGGCGGGGATGGGTATGCCAAAGAACTTGAACTCCTCGACCGGTTTACCGAAGTGGCCAACATCATTGCGCCGGACTTCGTGATCGTCACGGGCGATATTATCCACCATTACACCTTATTTGATGCCGGTACGGACGGATGGGGCGACAATAAAGCCTACGATGCCGGACAAAGACCGCTGGCCGAGGAAAAATTCCGGAATTATTACGAGGGGGCGAAAGGCTTTTCGGGGATATACGGGATCAGTTCACCGGTCTTCAGTCTTCCGGGGAACCACGATTCCTACGGCGTATCGAGGAAGGACCATCTGGCCATGGCCTCGCAGTGGAACCGGTTTTGCGGAAAAAGGATCTTCGGATTTTCGTATGCCGGAACACGCGTGATCGCTGCCGACGACTTTCTCGGCGACCCGGTGACCGACATCCCCGACGCTGCGCCCATGTCGGGACTGCAGGGCGACGTGCTCAAGGCGTTTCTCCGGGAAAACGGGCCGGGCGAAATCCGTGTCATGGCGCAGCACCGCCCCGACCGGATCGATACGGCATTTATCAATACGCATAAAATCAATATCCTGCTGAACGGGCACCGGCATAACCCGTTCGAAGAGACCGTCGGCACTACGCCCACGCTGAGCATCAGGCCCGGAACCGTTTGCCGGAGCGGTGAAATTGGCAGGTGGCAGGAGACACTCGGGTTCTTTCGCATTTTCTATATTGATGGCGCGAAGTTTGAATATACCCCGCCGTTGCGGTTTTGTAAGAATCCGGCAGATCCGTACACGGAACTACAACTCAATCTGTCGCTTCAATACAGGAATGCAAACGATGGGGCATTTGACCAAAACGAGGCGGTCATTCAAAATGCATTCGATCTGGATCTGCCGCGCTGCAAAATCCGCTTTGTGATGAAAAAAGGGAACTATCTTGTTTCCGGCGGAACCATTCACCAGGTCATTCAAGCCGGCGAACGCTCCGTGGTCGATGTGTATACGGATGTGGGTGCGAATTCAACGAAAAAGGTAAAAATCGGTTTGTCCGGCCAGACTGTTTTTCCCCGAAGATGATTGTCACGAAAGGGTCATCTGACTTATATCCGGCTTTTTGCAGACAAAATCCGAAAATTTTACCGTTTTTCTGGATAAATAATGGCAGGATGAATAACTTGCATGGCGAATAACGACATCTGTGATGACCAAAAAACTGATCCTGCTTATACTGCTCCTGTTGGTCAGGACGGTTACTTTTCCGCAGAAGGTGGACAATGATTATTGTACAACAGCCAAACCCTGGGCCTACTGGTGGTGGATGGGAAGCTCCGTCACCAAAGAGGGGATCACAGCCAACCTGACAAAGATGGCAAAGGCCGGCTTCGGCGGGGTCCATATCATCCCCATTTACGGCGAGAAAGGAGACGAAGCCAACTTCATACCATTTCTTTCGCCCCGATGGATGGAGATGTTAAAGCACACGGCCGGCGAGACCCGAAGGCTTGGAATGGGGGTTGATATGACCTCCGGCACCGGCTGGCCGTTCGGCGGACCCGAAGTTGGTCCGCAAACGGCAGCAAAGAGCATGTCTGTCACCATCACACCCCTGAACCCTTCAACTATTCCTTTACTTCAGGATTCCATCCTGCAAGGTGATATCGCCGGTTATTCCCTTTATGATGGCAGCGGCAACTGTATTCACGCGGAGCCTTCAGCCAGTCTTCCTTCCGGCGCACTGGCCGCAAAGGCAAAAACGATCGCCGTTCTCCGGTACCGGCTCACCGGGCAAAAGGTGAAACGGGCAGCGCCGGGTGGCGAAGGCCTCGTCATCGATGTCTTTTCAAAAGAAGCGACCAGGCAATACATGAGCCGCTTCGAAGAGGCTTTTCGGCGCACGGATTTTACCAACGGCCATGTCCGTGCTTTTTACAATGATTCGTATGAAGTATACGGCGCGAACTTTACGCCTGGTTTCCCCGCCGAATTCCGGCAGAGGCGCGGCTATGACCTGCTGCCCCATCTGCAGACCCTGGCCGACACGACACCGACAGAAAAACGGGGAAGGCTGATATCCGACTATTGTGAGACGATTTCGGACCTGATGCTGGATGCATTTACCCGTACCTGGGTCGATCACAGTCACGGGCTGGGCCTCCTTACCCGTGACCAGGCTCATGGTTCGCCTGCCAACCTGCTGGATCTGTACGCGATGGCCGACATTCCCGAGACCGAATCGTTTGGGTCGAGCGGATTCAGGATCCCTGGACTGGAGAACGATCCCGACTATGAGGAAAGCCGCTTCGGACGGCCCAATCCACTCACCATGAAATTTGCTTCATCGGCTGCTCATGTCAAGGGAAAGCAATTGGTCTCCTCCGAAACAGCTACCTGGCTGGCCGATCATTTTAAAGTGACCCTGGCACAGGTGAAACCTCAGGTTGATGAGCTCTTTATCTCCGGGATTAACCATATTTTTTATCATGGCGTGACTTATTCCCCGCCTGAAAAGGAATTCCCCGGCCGCCTGTTCTATGCCTCCACCAATTTCGGCCCGCTGTCGCACTTCCGGAATGAGCTTCCGCTATTAAACAAATATATCGCGGAGTGCCAGACCATTCTGCAACAGTGCAAACCCGATAACGACATCCTGCTCTACTTTGGCGTTCACGATATTTGGAGTGAACTGAATGAAAAGCTCCTTATCCGGCTGTTCGACGTGCATCATTCCGATGCCTGGCTGAGCTCACAGGCCACGGGAAAGCTGGCACGAAAGCTCTGGGACAGGGGCTATTCGTTCGATTATATCTCAGACCGCGGGCTGTTATCCGATGTTTCTTCTGACGGTGAGTCGGTCAGAAGCGACGGCGCAACATACAAGATTGTGATCATTCCCGCCCTCACCCGTATGCCCGTTGAAACCCTCCGCCGGCTGCTGGCGCTGGCCCGGAAAGGGACCGGGATTTGCTTCGAATCGGCTATTCCCGAAGATGTTCCGGGACTGTATGACGTGGAAAGGCGACAAAAGGAAATGAAAGAACTGAAGGCCGAATTGCTGAAGCTCCCGAATGTGACGGTTGTTCCGGACGTGTGCGCCGGGCTGGCGCAGAAAGCCTTCCCCAGGGAAACCATGACTGATGAAAAGCTGAGTTTTATCCGGAAGAAAGATGGTGAAAAGATGATTTACTTCATTACCAACCTGAGCGATCGGTTCAGGGAAGGATGGATCGAGCCGGCCAAAGGGAAGAAATATGCCGGACTATATGATGTACAGAATGATGTAAGGGGTGAAGCCATGCAGAAGGAAGGAAAGATCTTTCTTCAGTTGGAACCGGGAAGGTCATGTTTTGTCTTCTGCTCAGACCAGCCCATGGTAAAACAGAAGTATCCCTGCTACCAACCATCCGGCAGTCCGGTCGATATTTCCTGCAGGTGGCAATTGTCGGCGTTGAAAGGCCAGCCTGGTCTTCCCCCGGAGATTACCGTTGATACCCTTCGTTCGTGGACCAGCTATGGGAAGCCGTTCATGTATTTCAGCGGGACCATCTGTTATTCCAAAGAATTTGATCTTCCGGAAGAGCTCCTTCACCAGGATGCCTGGCGACTGGAGATCGGGCAGATCAGGGAAACCGCCGAGGTCATTATAAATGGCAAAAATGCGGGAACGATCTGGACTGTTCCCGGTCATATCCTGATCCCGGGTAAACTGCTCCGGAAGCACAACCGGATCGAACTGAATGTGACCAATACGTCATTTAACCGGGTCATTGAGCTTGATCAGCAAAAAGTACCGTGGAAAAATTTTTATGAGATCAACTTTGTCAATATCCGCTACCAACCGTTCGATGCTTCAGGAGAATCGCCTGTGCCCTCAGGTCTTATCGGTAAAGTTTCGCTGGTGCCGTGCAAA
>CAZOYZ010000521.1:0-3901 GCA_964584045.1 uncultured Prolixibacteraceae bacterium
TGAAAAAGCTGGTCAGCCTGGCGTTTGGCTTTCCGTTCTCCATCTTGTCAGCAGCCCACTCCCTGGCGGCAAATCCGAATGCCCGCAATACCTGAGGCCCTCGGAATCCGTTGCCGATTACTCCGAGGCGTATGACGGGACCTTCCGAAGCATAGGTGGTTGCAGGCAATACGACCGAGGTATTGCTTAAATCAACCTGCATCCGGTTTAAATCGGATAGATTCAGCTCATTTTTATATTTGACGCAGAAACGGTTTGAAAAATATCCCAGGACAGGTAACGTCGCGAGAGCCTTTAGGATATCCCTTCGTGAAATGCTATTCTTATCCATCTTTTTTTCGGTTATGTCATTTTTAAGAAATCTCTTCAGACTCATTTCTTTACCGGGTTCACGACCGGAAGGCAACCTGGCATGACCAGGCTCCTTCGGCCGTGAAGCAACAACAAACTAAAAAATCGGAAGCGATGTTTAAAATGATCAATAGCCCGTGTTCTGCGGATTCAGATTGGGACACATATCAATTTCAGTCTGGGGAAGCGGGATCAGGTAATGTTTGGTTTTGTTAAAATCAGGTTGTGGTTCCAGCCCGTTCGCACTGAATACCTGATCTCCCAGATCTCTCCGCTTGATATCATGCCATCTTTTGAATTCGAACGCCAGTTCAAGCCTTCTTTCTTCCAGTACCAGGTTCCTGAAATCGCCCTGGCTGATCCCGGCAGACACGTTGGCAGGATAAGGACTGGCTGCGTAAGCGCCGTAGCCGCTTCCTTCGAAATTGATGACACCGCCTTTTCGGGCGCGGGCGCGCACCTCATTCACGTAACCCACCGCTTCGGCAGTCTTTCCGATTTCATTACCGGCCTCCGCAGCAATTAACAGTACCTCCGCATATCGAAAGATGGTATGATTCATATCGGATCTCCAGCCTGCCGTCGAGCTTTTCCGTACACCGCAGAACCTGTCAAACTTCGCTGCATGAGGCCTTTGGATGTACTGGAAACGCGTATAGTCCCTCAACCCGTCTTTGTACATAATGGTATCGGTAAAACTTACTTTCTTCCGGTAATCCCGGTCGTCCCACGTCTGATAGACTTTCAGGCTTGGAACACACATGCTCCATCCCAGATACGGTTTTGAGGCGCCTTCAACGCCGTAAATTGCGCCCAGACTGGCGTCATTTTCCAGCGTAAACGAGTTCACATCGTTATCGCCTCTCATGTTACCCAGGAAATCGGTGGCAAAAATAATTTCCTTTGAATAATCCTGCTTATCTGACCGGAACAAGTCCTGAAAATCATTCTCCAGGGCATAGTTAAGGGAGCCCGCATTATCAATCACCCATTTGGCATTGTTATAAGCCTCCTGCCAGTTCCCTAACGTCAGTTGAACGGATGCCAAAACAGTGGCGGCTGTTCCTTTCGAAGGCCTCGTACGGCAGTCGTTATCCGGGTGTTGTGTGGGTAAATATTCTTTTGCAAACTCCAGGTCGCTGATAATTTTTGTATAGACGTCAGCTGCGGCAGTTTTTGTTACCGAATTGATATCTGTATCCACATTGTCCAGATAAGGAATATCCCCGAAAAGACGAACCAGATCATAATACACCAGAGCTCTTACAAAACGGGCTTCTGCTTCCAGACGGTTTTTCACCTCGTCCGATTCATCGATCTGGCTCACGCCATAAATGGCGGTGTTGGCAATGCCCATCACCCCATAACAAACTTTCCAGATATTTAACGGGTAGCTGTTGGTGGGCGTTACGCTGAACCTGTTGAAATCGGCGTAGCCCGATGCGAAATCCAGGCCAATGTCAACCATATCACCCATCATGACCAGGGCCACGGGATATGACGTTCCGTAATACAACGATGAAGCCATTGAACCGTAACACCCGTTGATCGCAGACTGGACATCATCTGCGCCGGCAAAATATCCTTCCGGAGCAAGCAGTCCTACAGGATCTTCATTCAGGTCGGTACAACTTCCTGCAAAAGCAAGAATAAAACACAAAATATATAATTTGGTGATCGTTTTCATAATTCTCATTTTACTTGTTCAAAGTGAGTTATCATTAAAGTCCAAGGTTTATACCAACAGTGACCGATTTGGAATTCGGATAGCTTGCATAATCAAGGCCGATATTCATATTGCTGCTTCTGTAGGCTACTTCCGGGTCCACACCTTTATAACCCGTGATCGTGAACAGGTTTTGTGCGCTTACATAAATTCTTGCCGAGCGCAGTTTCACCCGGTGAATGAGATTTTTGTCAAAATTGTATCCAATCATGACATTTTTCAACCGGACATAACTTGCATCTTCCACCCATCTGTCGCTGAAAACATGACCACGGTTGATGTTCGCCCGGGGAATGTCGGTGTCGGTATTGGTGGTGGTCCAGCGGTCCAGAACGTCCTTTGTACAATTTGACCTGCCATTCATGATTCCCAGTTCCATTCGGGTGTAATCGATCATCTGGCCTCCCTGTGAACCCTGGATAAAGATATTCACATCAAAATTCCGGTAACTTACCTGATTGTTCCATCCCCAGATAAAATCAGGATGCGGACTCCCGGCAATTGTCCGGTCGCCGTCATTTAAAATACCGTCAGGGGTAATGTCTTTGAATTTTTCACCGCCGGTACTTTCCCCGTTGGTCAGTGGTGTTTCCCCTTCCTGAAGCACACCGTCATACACATATCCATAGAATGTGCCTACAGCTTCACCTTCTTTTAAGATCTGAGTTTTTAAACCGCTGGCCCCTTCCAGGGGTGCTGTGCCATAATAAATGGCATTCCCTTCCGCCTCATTTTCGACCAACTTCAGGATTTCATTGCGATTAAATGAAATATTGGCATTTGTGGTCCAGTCCAGTTTTCCGGTCAGTATTTTCGCGCCAGCGGTAAATTCGAAGCCGTTGTTTTCTATTTTCCCGATGTTCTGCAACTGAGTGGAAAATCCGCTGAATTTCGGAACGGGAACATTAAACAGCAGATCTGAGGTGACCTTTTTATAATAATCTGCCGTTAAGGTAAATCTGCTTTCAAAAAGTCCCAGATCGATCCCGATGTCGGTTTGAGCAGTGGATTCCCAGGTCAGGTTCGGGTTTGAGATCGTCCCCGGTTTGATAGCCGGGATGATCGTGCCCCTACTGGTGGCAAATACATCGGTCAGGGAAGCCAGCGACTGGTAAGGTTCAACAGCCTGGTTACCCGTGATCCCGTAACTGGCCCTGAACTTTAACTGGCTGACGCTGCTTATTCCGGCCATGAAACCTTCTTCTTTGACATTCCAGGCGAATGCTCCGGAGGGAAAGAACGCCCACTTATTGTTCTTTGCAAACCGCGAAGAACCGTCGCAACGGGCGGTGAATGTAAAGAGATATTTGCTCCTGAATCCGTAGTTGAGCCGTCCGTAAAAAGACACCAGTTTGGACTTTTCGAGTGCGGAATCAAATACAGGTATCCCTGTCGCGGCGCCGAGGTTCCAGTATAAGAATCCGTCGGTTGGAAATTCGGTAGCCGTTTCAATACTCATTTCTTCATCATGGAACGACTGGTACGAATAACCAGCCATAGCAGTCAGATTATGAATTTCATTGAAATCGGCGGAGTAGGTAAAATAATTTTCGCTGGCGATATCGGTATGCTTATTGTAGCTCAGATTCGCTTCCCCGTCAACAGCCCCACCCCGTTCGGTTTTACTCGATATGTACTTGCCGGATCTGCCGCTAACGGAATTTAAACCCAAAACAGTCCGGAATTTCAACCCTTTCAACAGATCCAGTTCGGCAAAAAAGTTTCCCTGGGTGATGTCGGAAATACGTTCCTGCGAATATTCCGTGGCATTGGCATAAGGATTATCTGCGCGCTCACCCCGGTCGGTGATGGTATAAGTCCCGT
>CAZOYZ010000522.1:0-3897 GCA_964584045.1 uncultured Prolixibacteraceae bacterium
AATAGAATCAATTGAAAACTATCTGGGTGATAAAAGAGACTTCAATGTTTATTTATCAGATAAGATGCTTCGTAGAGCCGTTGAGAGGGAATTTGAAATTATTGGAGAAGCAATGAACAGAATTGAACGACTCGATCCCAAAATAGAAATTTCAAGCAAAAAGCAAATCATCAACATGCGCAACAGAGTTATTCATGGCTATGATAAAATAGATGATGAAATCGTTTGGGGAACCATTGTCAGACATCTACCAACCTTAAAGACCGAAATTTCAAAACTATTAGTATAGCAACAGGTTACAATCGAATAGCCCGCCCGCCAGTAAACACTGACAGGGAGAGGCATACAACCCTAAACCACCTTGCCACTCGCTAATGCTTCCGCGCGTCAAGCCCGGTGCATAAGGGACTTACACCCTCCGGAAAATTACACCTGCTGAAACTATGTTTAATAAAATTCAGTGGTTTGCGAGTCTTTGGTTCTCACATTAGCTTTTCCTCGGTTGATAGGAACGCGCTCCGAAAACCCAACCGTTTCATATCGTCAACCGTTGGCCAGCAAGGTAAAAAATACCGCTCCGATAATAGTTTACATCTTGCATTAAAAACGACACTGAAAGAAACCCCAACGCATATTACAGCACATTTGCAAGCCCGCACGAGCCAATACTCAAACCAAAGGCTTGCAAAAGAGCTGCAATTTTGCCCTCGCACCACTGCAAACCCGATAGAACCGTAAAATGATTTTGCAAAGACAAAAAGCTTATTGACAACTTCCGCTCTCAATATCTTTTTTAACAACTTCGAGACGCTTTTTCATCTGTTTTAATTGACTAATTTTACCGTCAACCTCTTTGATTTTTGCATCAAAAAATTCCAGTTGTTCATCTTTTGTAAAACTGCCACTATACCATTTTTCAAGCAGGGTCTTTATTTCCGATAATGTAAATCCTGCTTCTTGAGCCTCTTTAATTGTTTCTATTCTTTCAACGTGGTTTTCGTCGTAATTTTTGTAATTATTTGTTTTTACGTTCTCGTCGGTTGTACTTTCAATCAACCCTTTGTTTTCATAAAACCGAATCGTGTGTATGGCAACGCCTGTTCTTTTAGATAATTCGTTTATTAGCATACCCTTAAAAAATATTTTCAAAAAAAAGAAAGTATTAACTATACTACATACTTTATAGTTACAAACTTAATACATACTTTTGTACCGACAAAAAAATTATAAATATTATGAAACGAGCATGGAAGTCGCGGCTTCCGTCCGGGTTGATATTTATATGCGAATCGGAGCGTAGCGGAGATCCCCGAAGGGAATTCCATACCGTTGGTAAGCGTCTCAAGGTGATGACACATAATACGTAGATTGCGGTTGGTTAAATTGAAAAACGTATGAAAGTAATTATCACAGGTGCAACAGGAATGATTGGAGAAGGTATTTTACTCGAATGCCTTAAGCTGCCTCAAATAACTGAAATATTGAGTGTGAGTCGTAAACCAACGGGCATATCACACCCAAAACTAAAAGAGTACATTGCTACTGATTTTCTCGCATTACACGAAAACGATGAAAAGCTGAAAGGTTATGATGCTTGCTTTTTTTGTGCGGGAATTAGTTCCGTTGGAGTTAGTGAAGCCGATTACAGACGAATTACTTATGACACAACAATACACTTTGCCAAATGCTTAAACCCGAATCCTGACATGTCATTTGTGTATGTTAGTGGGGGTGGAACCGACAGCACCGAGAATGGGCGATTGTCATGGGCACGCATCAAAGGCAAAACCGAAAATGACTTGATGAAGCTACCTTTTAAACAAGCTTTTGGGTATCGTATCGGGTTTATGATTGCCTCACACGGACAGAAAAGGGTTTTAAGCTACTACAAGTATTTCAATTGGCTGATACCATTTATAAAACTTGCTTTTCCAAATATCATCTCAACAATGAAGCAGGTGGCGCTTTCAATGATTTATGTTTCGCAAAATGGTTATCCAGGAAACGTAATTTACGTGAAGGACATAAAAGCAATGGTTCAAAGCATATCGAAGTAAAATTGCAAACAAGGCGGTAAACCAGACTTTAACGACTTTCAATCCGAGAAAAATTATACACCTGCCCGTGCTTATGGATTATCAAAACTTTATCTTATTTGGATTACCCAACACATGGCAAAACAATTGAAAGAAAAAGGGATTAACAATGTAACAGTAAATGCCACACATCCGGGTGCAGTTGCCACAAACTTTGGACAGGATTCAGACAAAGGATTTTTCATTAATATGGTGTTTAAAATTGCTCTTTTATTCATGGATAAGCCCGCTGATGGAGCAAGAACAAGCATTTATCTGGCAACTTCTCCGAATGTTGAAAATGTAACAGGAGAATTTTACGACAATAAGGAAAAAATCGAAAAGTCCGATGATAGATATTATTCGCCTGAAAATGAAAAATTAGTTTGGGATTATTGTGAAAAAATAATGAAGGGCTATTTATGAAATTCAGTCAGTAAAAATGGTTATAGAACCAGTAATCTGTATACCGATTCTCTCATTTGATTTTCAGATATTTGTATTGTGAAAATTCAAATCCTTAAAGTCAATATAAAATGAGAACAAGTAGAAAGCTTAAATTCAGGAAATCAATAAACCGGCCAACATTTTCAAGTCTGATCTTTATCCTGTACCTATTCTCAGCTTGCACTATTATAGAGAACAAGAACAGTGATTTAATACAACTCAAAGAACAAGGAAGTTTTACAGTCGGAGGTTCTGTTATTACCAATCCAGGTACTTATAATCCTTACAACCCCACACCTGAAGGGCAAACTTTGCATGGTGACCATGCTTACATTTTCTATCAGGTTCCTGCCAATGAACGTAATTATCCTTTGGTTTTGTGGCACGGACTCGGACAGTTTTCGAAAACATGGGAAACCACACCCGATGGCCGTGAAGGATATCAGAACATATTTTTACGCAGGCGGTTTGCGGTTTATGTTATTGACCAGCCTCGACGTGGTGATGCAGGACGTAGTACTATAGCTGCAAATATTGAACCCGTAGCTGACGAACAGCAATGGTTTGGTACTTTTAGGATAGGTATCTGGCCCGACTATTTCGAAGGAGTGCAGTTTGCCCGTGACCCGGCTACGCTCAATCAATATTTTCGTTCTATGACACCCAGTATCGGGCCCATTGATATCGGTGTGAACACCGCAGCCGTTTCGGCCTTGTTCGATAAAATTGGTAGCGGAATTTTGGTTACTCATTCGCATTCAGGTGGAATGGGCTGGCTTACGGCTGTTAGGAATGAGAATGTAAAAGCTATTGTTTCGTATGAACCGGGAAGTGGATTTTTATTTCCCGAAGGTGAAGTTCCCAACCCCAAACCAAGCTCCGGAGGTACCTTAAGTGCCGTTGGAATACCCGTGAACGATTTTATGAAGTTGACCAAAATCCCAATTATAATTTATTATGGGGATAATATTCCTGATAAGCCAAGCACAAATCCCGGTCAGGATAGCTGACGGGTACGGTTCGAAATGGCCAGGCAATGGCGAGATGTTGTAAACGGCCACGGTGGTGATGTAACTTTAGTGCACCTTCCTGAAATAGGGATAAAAGGAAATACCCATTTCCCTTTCTCAGATTTAAACAATATTGAAATTGCCGATTTAATGTCGGGATGGCTAAAAGAAAAAGGATTAGATAATTAAAAGAAAGACAAAATGATTTTCTTCATAGCACCCACGTTAAAAAGAATCGAACATGAGGGACCAGATCCCCACGACGCATGTACCTGTTAATCATCGTAAGTTCAATGGCATATCAAGTCATCGAGCGAAACCCCGGGAATAAAATTTTGAATTTTCTGAGCATCTTCAATAATCAA
>CAZOYZ010000523.1:0-3895 GCA_964584045.1 uncultured Prolixibacteraceae bacterium
AAGGTTTACGATATTGATCTGACCTATATCACGTCCCGCGGCAAGTGGTATTTTCAGAGCTGGAAGGGCGACTGGAGTAAGTCGGGCAGCCTGGCGACCAACATCGGCATTCATTTTTTTGACATGCTGACCTGGATCTTCGGGAATGTCCGTAAAAACGTGGTACACGTGTACGAACACCACCGTGCCGGAGGATTCCTCGAACTGGAACAGGCGCGGGTGAGGTGGTATCTCAGCCTGGATTACGGAGATGTTCCCCGGACTGCAAAGGAACGCGGTCTGAGAACTTACCGTTCCATCACGGTCGACGGGAAAGAGATCGAATTCAGCGGTGGTTTTACCGACCTGCATACCCAGGCCTATAACCATATTCTTGAATGGAATGGTTTCGGGATCGGCGATGCCAGATCGTGTATCCTGCTTACGCATGAGATCCGCAACACGAAGCCTATCGGCGTGACGGGCGATTACCATCCGCTTCTGAAAGGCGAAGGAGGGTCGTTGTGATCCCGTAAAGAGTATTAATTTTGGCAGAGCAACATGGAACCGGCATTTCGTGCAGGCGGGTGCAGGTTGAAAACCGGCTGCATACTGCCAAACGGAAGGGACGGCTGATGACAATGAAGAAAATTCTGATCATAACGTATTACTGGCCCCCCAGCGGAGGAGCAGGCGTCCAGCGGTGGCTGAAGTTCACCGGATATTTGCCGGATCACGGGATCAAGCCTTTTGTGCTGACCGTCGATCCGCGGCTGGCCGGCTATCCGCAGATCGACAGGAGCCTGGAAGGGGAGGTTCACCGGGAAGTTGAAGTTTTCCGTACACGTACGTTTGAGTTTTACAGCTTGTATAAACTGCTGACCGGGAAGAAAGAAATCCCGTACGGCGGATTTGCCAATGAAGGCAGGGTTTCGCTGTTACAGCGGCTGGCGCGGGCGATACGGGGAAATTTCTTCCTTCCTGATCCGCGCAGGGGCTGGAACCGTTATGCGGTAAAGAAAGCCACGGAATTGATCCGTGAGCATCAGATCGGCACGGTGGTGACGACCAGTCCGCCGCATTCGACCCAGTTAATCGGCCTGACGCTGAAGAAGAGGCTGGGCATCCGCTGGATTGCCGACCTCCGGGATCCCTGGACCGATATCTATTATTACCGGGAGCTTCATCACTCCGCGTGGGCGAGGAAAAGGGACAGAATGATGGAATTAAAGGTGCTGCGCCACGCGGATCACCTGGTCACCGTGAGCCCGGACGTGAGGCGGATCTTCGCGCAGAAGGTTCCGGGCGATGTTCAGATCTCCGTCATTCCCAACGGTTATGATGAAGCCGATTTTATGCAGAAAGGTGATCCGGATGAACGGAAGTTTGTGATCACGTACACCGGGACGATCTCGGAAGCATACGACCTGACCGGTTTTATCAAAGCCATGGAGATGCTGGGCGCGGAACGGCATAAGGAGATGCTGCTGCGTTTTGTGGGAAAGGTTCCCTCGCCGGTTGTGGAGCGGATCAGGCAAAAGCTGCCCGGTCTGGAGCTTGACCTGGCGGGGTATGTCGATCATCATGAATCGGTGAGATACCTGTTGCGGTCGTCACTTCAGTTGCTGGTCATCCCCCGTGTCGAAAATAACAAGGGCATCGTGACCGGCAAGTTCTTCGAGTATATGGCGTCGGGGAAGCCTGTGCTGGCGATCGGTCCCCGCGAAGGAGACCTGGAAGCGATGATCCGCGAAACCGGCGCGGGAAAGCTTTTCGGGTACGACGAGCAGGAGCCGGTGGCTGCCTTTCTGAAAGATGCCCTGGCGGGACGTGTACCCGCGGCATTACCAGCGAAAATAAGGGCTTATTCCAGAGAAGTACTGGCGGAGAAACTGGTCCGCCTGTTGTTTAAACAAGATAAAACGTGTGAATGATGCATGTATTGATGTTACTGGCTGAAGAGTTTCCTCCCGACAACCGCGTGGAGAAAGAGGCGGCGAGCCTGATCGCGAACGGGTTTCAGGTCACGGTAGCCTGCCAGACCGTACACGACCGGCCGGCGTATGAGGAAATCAACGGCATCCGGATCCGTCGTCTCCGGCTGACCAGCCTCCAGTACCGGTTAAGTGCGGCCTGCCTGGTCATACCGGTGTTCTTTTCGTTATGGCGGTCGTTTGTATCGGCTATCATGGCAAAGGAGCATTTCGATATCATTCACGTGCACGATCTGCCGCTGGCATCGACAGGCCTCTTTTTTAAAAAGAAATACGGCATAAAGCTGGTGTGCGACCAGCATGAGTTTTACAGTAACTGGATCGTTCATACCGCGCATTATAACACCCCTGCCGGAAAGATCGTCAAATGGCTGAGCCCGTGGGAGAAATACGAGCGGAAGTACCTCAACAAAGCCGACCTGGTGATCACCATCGAAGAGCCGCTTCGATCGGTCTATATTGAACGGGTGGGTATTCACCCCGGCAAAATTATCTGCCTTCCGAATCTGCCTTCCCGGAAAGTTTTTCATCCCGGCAATATCGATAACGGACTTGTTGACCGCTTTAAAAGCCGGTTTGTCCTGTTCTACGCGGGAGGAATGGATATTTTAAGAGGGATCGACGTGGCCGTCAAAGCGCTTCCGCAGATCAAAAAGGAAATTCCTGACGTGCTGCTGTTATTGTGCGGCAACATTCGTAAGCCCTATGATCCGCTTGCCCTGGCCGAAAAACTGGGAGTTTCGGAACAGGTCCGCTTTGAAGGCTGGTCGCCGGTCGAAAAACTGCCCTCCTACATCGCCGCGAGCGACCTATGCTTTTTCACGCCGCCGGCAAACAGGGAAGAGATCAACCGGACCATCGCCACAAAAATTTACCAGTATTTGCAGTTGGGAAAACCGGTCATCGTGGGGCAGGCAAAGATGATGAAGGATTTTGTTGAAAAATATCAGACCGGATACGTGATCGATGAGGAAAAGCCGGATGAATTCGCGCAGGCAGTCATCGGTTATTTCAGGAACTGCCGGACCGAATCGGAACGCATCAGGAAAAACTGTTTCGCGATCAGGGATCAGTTTGTCTGGGAAGATAAGTTTAGGGAGATCGCCGGGAAGTATGGGGAAGACGTGAGTAGCGAGTAGTGAGTAGCGAGTAGTGAGTAGCGAGTAGTGAGTAGTGAGTAGTGAGTAAGAAGTAGTGATGAGTCGTGAGTAAGGACGGAGAACGGAGACGCAAGACACAAGTATCAAGACACAAGACACAAGATACAGGATGCAGGATGCGAACTGCGAGGTGTGCAGGATGTAAGATGTAGGACGCAAGATATAAGATGCGAGATGCAGGATGCGAGATACAAGGTGTAAATAGCAAGATGCAAAAAAAAGAGGGTATGAATAAAGTGAAAGCATTCAGGTTCAACCAGACACGGGCGTTTGTGGCCCGGTTTATCGGTCATCAGGAAAAAATCCTTGACCTGGGATCACCCAACGACTTGTCGGAGATGCTGAAGGAGGATCATTTTCAGGTTGAAAGCGGATACGGATTCGATTTCGATCTTGATCCGGACCGGGTAAATGATTATGAATATGAGGTCCTGACGGCTTTTGAGGTATTTGAGCATTTGGTTTCTCCCTTTCCGTTACTCAGAAAGACCCGTGCCCGCAAGCTCCTGATCACCGTGCCGTTACGGCTGTGGTTTGCAAAGGCTTACCAGGATCCGGGCAATCCGTGGGATCGTCATTACCATGAATTCGAGAGCTGGCAACTGGATATGCTCGTTGAAAAAGCGGGCTGGGAGATCAAAGCGCGTGAAAAGTGGATCCCTCCGTTTATGCCGGGTGGGCTGAGGTCCGTTTTGCGGGCAGTCACTCCCCGTTTTTACGCGGTCTATGCGGAGAGGAAGACCATTTAGACATTGACCATTT
>CAZOYZ010000524.1:0-3648 GCA_964584045.1 uncultured Prolixibacteraceae bacterium
TGTTGCAGTACATGCTCCAGTGCGGCCTGATGATCCCGGTCGATGAGACCAGCCAGGCCGGCATCTTCTCGAATATTTTTATCGATATCGGCGATGAACAGTCGATCGAGAACGATCTGAGCACCTACAGTTCGCACCTGATGAACATGAAATATTTCCTGAGAAATTCGGATGGGCAGACGTTGATCCTGATCGACGAGTTCGGCACAGGTACCGAGCCGATGTTGGGTGGCGCTATTGCCGAGTCCATCCTGGATCAGTTAAACAGGCAGGGAACTTTTGGCGTGATCACGACGCACTATACCAATCTGAAACATTTTGCGTCTTCGGTCGAGGGTATTGAGAACGGTGCCATGTTATACGACACCAACAGGATGGAGCCTCTTTTTCAGCTTGAAACGGGGAAGCCGGGAAGCTCTTTTGCCTTTGAAATTGCGCGCAAAATAGGGATGCCTGAGAACATTCTTCAGGAAGCTGCCAATAAAATAGGGAAGGAGCATGTTAATTTTGACAAGCATCTGCGCGATATCCTGCGCGACAAGCGTTACTGGGAATCAAAACGCCAGCGGATCAGGCAAGTTGAAAAAACGCTGGATGAGATTTCTTCAAAATATGAAGAAGACCTCAAAAAGCTGAGCGAGCAGCGAAAACAAATCCTGAGTGACGCGAAGGCAGAAGCCGAAAAGATCCTTTCGGAGGCCAATAAAACCATTGAGAATACCATCCGGGAGATCCGGGAGAACCAGGCTGAAAAAGAGAAAACACGGGCTGTTCGCCAGGAATTGGAACTATTGAAGGAAGAAATTGCTCAAACCGGCACCGAAGACGATGAATGGATCCAAAAGAAAATTGAAAAGCTGAAACAAAAAAAGGAAAGACGTAAAAGCAGGATAGAAGAAGAACCAAAGACGACCGTTGCGAAAGAAAAACCTCTTGAGCCTGGTGATCTGGTCAGGATCAAGGGGCAGGGTACTGTCGGAGAGATCCTGGAAACAGGGGAGAAGAATATGATCGTGGCATTTGGTCAGTTACGTACCTCTGTCAGCCGGGACCAACTTGAACCGGTCAGCAATAATGAAGCCAGGCGGGAAACCCGTGCAATGAACAGGACCAGGGCCAACATCAACCAGCGTATTTCCGAGAAGAAACTGAATTTTAAGGCCGAGGTTGATATCCGGGGACAACGCGCAGAAGAAGCCATTGTCCATATACAGGCATTTGTGGATGAAGCCGCCATGCTCAACGTCCGTGAAATCCGCATCCTGCATGGAAAAGGAAGCGGAATTCTGAAGGAAGTGATCCGCGGTTACCTGAAGTCTGATCCTGTAGTCAAATCGTTCAGGGATGAGCATGTGCAGTTCGGAGGCGCCGGCATTACTGTCGTAGAGCTGGGATAGAACAGAAAAAGGAGACCAATACTTACGACTTACGACTTCCTGATACTCGTGTTTGAATTTTCAGGAGCAAAAAATTGACCAGAAAGGCGCCGGCAATCACCCAGTTTCCCCAGGAGAAGCCAACGATGTCGACCAGCATTTTTCCTGTCAGCGCCACTGTCCCGCCGGTGATCATCGCCGGAACCGCCATTTTCTTATTGACTTTCATATTGGTCAGCGCTGCGGTCAGCGGTACGATGAATGCCCCGGAGTAGACTGCCAAAGCCAGCAGCAGCATTCCTATGATGGAAGTTATTTTAATGGCGATGAGCATGCTGATTAATCCCGTGAGCCCAATAAAGACACGGGTGAGATTCAGCGATTTCCTGTTGTCAATATCTTTTTTGGTCAGTTCGCTCAAGATGATCGCTGCGCTAAGAATTGTCGTATCGGCCGATGATAACACTGCTGAAAGCAATGCAGCAGCCATGAGTCCGACAGTCCAGTCAGGCAGATAATAATCGATCAGTTCGATCAGCGCCACAGAGCCTTTTAATTCATCCGCCGGGAGGTTTTCGGCGGCTGTTACCCCCAGGTAGGTCAGGACAAAAGCAAAAGGAATAAGAATCGATGCTGCCAGGATCACGCTGTTACGCGCCGTGGCTTCATCCCGCGCGCAGAATACCCGCGAATAAACATCAGGTCCCACGACAAAGGTACTCGAAAAAGTCAGGACCAGGATCAGCAGATCAAAGGGTTTGAAGGCCTGGTTAAAGGGGAGCGAACGGCCTACCGGTTGCAGATGGATTTCAGGCTTCATCGTGATGAACAGCGCGCATATCGTAATACCTGCCAATATAATAATGGACTGATACAGATCCGTCTTCAGAATCGACATTTGCCCGCCCAGGAGTGTATACCCGATAAACACGATTCCCGAAACGATCACGCCGTATTCATAGGGGAATTCGAAAATGGAGAACAGGATTTTTGCCGCTGCCACGATCTGGGCTGCCACGATACCGGTCCAGGCTAAAGGAATAATCACTGAAGCTGATTTTCGTGCTGTTTCACCGTAAAAACGGCCCGCCATTTCGGCAAGCGTAAATTTACCATACCGGCTTACCTTTTTCACCAGCGGAACAAGCAGCCAGAGTCCGAATGAAGCCGAAAGCAGATACCAAACCGCTGCCCAGCCCTGATGCAGGGTCAGGTTGGTAGTTCCAAGAATGGCAGATCCTCCGAGAATGGTGGCCAGCAGGCTTCCGGCAATTTTAAATACACCGTTTCTTTTTCCGGCGATGAAATAATCGGCAGGGGAATGGAAATCCGCTGCTCTTCAAACATCAGGTTAGAGAAGCAGTTTACCCCGGAACTGTGTAAAAAGATGTATAAAGCGGGGTTCAGACTGCTGTACCTGGGGCTTGAATCCGGGTGCAACCGTGTGCTTGATTTGATGGGGAAGGGCACTAACAGGGAAACGGCTCTGACTGTCGTTAAAAACATGCATGAAGCCGGTATCTGGAGCCATTTATATACCTTTATGGGTTTCCCCGGCGAGAGCCGTGATGAGGCGCTGGAAACGGTTGAATTTTTAAGGGCAAATAAGGATATTATCGGCTCGTTCAATATCGCCAGTTTCCTGCTGAACAAGGGGGCCGATGTCGTCAGGTTCCCGGAAAAATACGGTATTACGGATATCGATACCGGCCCGCATCCTGATTTCAGTCTGGCTTATGATTACAGGGTATCGTCCGGGTTGACAGGTGATGAGGCGTTTGAAATGAGCGGTATTTACCGGGATAAAGTGATCGCTGAATATGATGGAAATGATGTATTCAAGCTGGATTACGAGGAAATACTGCTATATTTATCCCATTTTGAAAAGAGCGATCCCCGGCTCAAGAAGCTTTCTTCAGGAATTCCGGGTAATGAATCTCCTGTAAAGGACGTCACTCCGTCTTCAGTCCCGGTAATACGCGCTAATATAAGCGTGTATGAGCCCAAATTCGATATAACTGAAATTATAGAAAATTTAGAGGCCGGTAATAAACATGAAGTATATCCTGAAGCAAGGCCGGTGGTATTCGATGCCATAACGGGGAAAATATTGCCGGTTGCCTACCCCATTGCCGAAATCCTGTCGCTTTGCGACGGCAGGAAAACTATACGTCAAATTGCACGTCAATTGTCTGCTAAATATGATGCCCATGCGGCGGATGTGGAGAAAGACTGCCTGTCTTTTATTAAAAAGAGTATTCCATTCCTGCTC
>CAZOYZ010000524.1:3658-3892 GCA_964584045.1 uncultured Prolixibacteraceae bacterium
GCGATTTATTTCATTTTCTGAAACATTAGTCTGATAAAGATCTATTTCTTTTAATTTTTCAAGTTTATATAATTGTATTGGCAAAGAAGAGATAGGATTTCTGGCAATACTTAAATATCTTAAATTAGTTGCGTAACCAATACTTTCTGGCAATTCTTCAATGGTATTAGCAAATAAGTTTAACTTTTCCAATAAGGTTAATTTATCAAAATCAAAATCAAGATAACATATATT
>CAZOYZ010000525.1:0-3887 GCA_964584045.1 uncultured Prolixibacteraceae bacterium
GGTGTTTTGACCGGGTGTACCTGTGACGTTAGCGGGGGTTAAATACGACAAAGTGGTCTGTAGTATGATATAATTCATAGTAGCGGATCATTCTCTTTCGTATTTTTCGCGGTTTGATCAATTGTTTTCCTTCTTACCGAAGACCCGGATCAAAGGAGCACAAAACATGATCGCGTATTAACAACCAGAAAAAATGAAACACATTCACCCATTTAAAAAAAACACGATCACGGCAATTGTGATCCTCACCTGGCTATTCCCCGGAAGTAGTCACGCACTGGCGCAGTGCGGCGTACAAACTGCCGGCTTCACCAATGCCATTTTCACAGCCCAAAGATCCGTACTTGCCACTAATTCGGCTGAGCCATTCATCAAAGGAACTTTAAAAGAAGGTATTTACCCGGATAAACCTGTTACCTTGACCAAGATGAAACTTAATCCGGCAGAAGGATTGATCGAAGTCTGGATACAACCTCAGTGGAGCGGTTCAGACGGTAAAAGTTACCGGTTATGGCAGACCAGCAAGATCAACGGGCGACAACTGACTGTCGAAAAATCCGCGTTGGGGATGCTAAGGGCTGAACTGTCAACTCCTTTAGGCCTTACTGTTGCCCGCGCTGATGTAAAAAGCTGGAATCCTGGAGAATGGCACCATATTGCGGTCGGGTGGATAAGTAATCAGGGTAAACAGGTAGGACTTGCTTTGTGGATAGACAAAGTCGCTGTCGATGGTCCGGTAACACCTTATGGCGTTTTCGACCCGGCGGCGATACCTGATACGCTGATCCTGGGAGACGGTTCCGGCAGTGTTGTTTTCGACGAACTGGTCATCCGGTCTGACCTTGATGCCGAAGGACCGCACGGGATGATCGCCTGCATTTACAGGGATTATCTCCGTACCGCACCGTATGACAAATTACAGATCGATCCGGAGCCTACGCGTGTTCCGTCAGATCTTCGCGCCGTAGCCAGACAGGAAAAGCAGTTTGGATTATTGGCCTGCAAACAGGGTAATTGGGAACCTGTCACCGAACAGGTCGTGCGTTACAGCCAATGGGCCTACTTTGATGCAAAGCCATTGATCCGCTGGTCAACCAGCGATCCGGGCATTGCCAAAATTGACAGTACAGGCCGCGTCAGGGCTTTCCGCCCGGGAAGGTGCAAAATTATTGCTGAATTTCACGACATGAAGGTCTCCTATCAACTGACAGTCATTCCCGCTGACAGACCTGACATCGGAATTATTTGCATGGGGCTTACTCCGCTCTATAAAAATGAAGCCGCCAAAGATCGACCCGAAGCCGGAGAATCCGTCACCGTACATGTGCGATTTGGAAACTTTGGCAACAAACCCGTGGAGCCGGGAACCCAAATACGGTTTTCACTGATCCCCGACAGCAACGGTAACTATCAGCCAGATAAGACAGAGAAACCGGTGAACGTGATGACGTCGACCTTTGACCGGCCGCTTTCCGTTGGAGAAGAAGCTGAAGTCACATTCAGGTATCCTTTTCCTGGCTCTCCTACCTGGATGAAAGCCGAACTGGATTATAACAACCATACAGATGAGCTCTGCGAAGCCAATAACAGCATCGTCGAACGTTGTGATGCCAGACCGATCCAGATTGGCTTTAAACGCGACATGCTCCGATCATGCTTTACAGACGACAAAATAAATCACGTTGGCTCGTTCAGCTATTATGACTGGCTTCGGGCGGAAAAACAAAGAATGGACCTCATGCTTCGCGAAGCGGTATGGACAACAACCGGATCTAATGGAGTGGAAGAGGCTTACAGGATCGATGCCTTCACCGCGTTGACCGGCGTCGAATGGGATGATGAGCCTTACAACAAAAAGATGATTTACTACGACGGAGGCTTTCCGGTTGATGAACCCGTTGATCTGATGTCGATCGATTGTGCCATCATTCATGAGTTTGGACATACCATCCTGAGCCAGCCCGACCTCTACGGGTATCCCATGAGCCGTTATAACGTTTTTATCACTGATGACCATGGAAATCCTGCAGCAGGAACACCGGTGATGCCCGTGGTAAACGGAGATTATACACTACAGGCATCCGGAGGGATTAATGTAGCTTGCCATGTGGGGTATCCGTCCCTCATGGACGGATGTCAGCTATGGCTTCATCCTTC
The DNA here is from genome assembly GCA_964584045.1 of uncultured Prolixibacteraceae bacterium. Lineage (GTDB taxonomy): Bacteria > Bacteroidota > Bacteroidia > Bacteroidales > Prolixibacteraceae > JBCFBK01. The sequence continues at coordinate 2,158 of CAZOYZ010000525.1, forward strand.
TCAGGCAGGCCACATTATGTACTATAAGGGATATCGTCAGGACCGTTTCTGGGGAACTCAGGGCATGTTGATCCCGACCCGCGCCAATTGGATCTTCTTCAAAGATGTCTATGACAGGCCGTTAGCAAATGCCGCAGTATATGTTTATCACGTTTCCCAGGCGCCCGTTCAGGACAGCGGCGCAAAATATTTTTCCGATCGTCCGAAATTTATCGGTCAAACTGACGCCGAAGGCCGGTTTACCTTTCCGGGGACAACAGATGAAGGATGGGACGATGCCGAGACCGATACCGTCGACGGAGCCATAGAAGTATGGAACCCATTTACCACGAAAACCAGGACAACCGCATTTACACCAAACGTATGGAGTGTGGAAGGCCTTTTATTGGTCAGAATTGTCGCCGGAGAAAAAACGGAATACCACTTTATGGATATGACCCAGTTTAATACTGAGTTTCTTGCCGGAAACAGGGTTTGCGGGAAGTACACCATCTATACAAGCTTATCGGGTCCGGCATTACCCACACCAATCGTCCGGAAACCCATACCGGAAAAAATCCGCCATATAAATAAGCAACCAGTGGCTGTAGTCCCTGAGACGATGGAAGTTAGGTGTGGGGAGGAATTTGAAATTGACGGTTCCGCCAGTTATGATCCTGAAGGGCAACCATTGCTATACCGTTGGAATACGGAGGATGAATGGTTAAATCATACGCTTTCCCAATCATCAGTGATGAAAGTCAAAGCCCCTGACACACCTGAAAAACTGGAATATAAATTTTGGGTATTGGATGGCATCCGTTGCAGTGAACCCCGGAAAATTACGGTAAATGTAATACGGTAAAATAAAAAAAAGCTGTTTTAAGGGTATCCCGGAGTTGCTTCGTTCAGCAAACCGGGGTTTGCTGTTGGTACCAGATCCATCTTAAAGAGCTTTCATGATCTTTCATCAGGTCTGAATGAGATCTTTTGTGAACAGGTCACCTCATTTTCAACTTTAAAAGTTCAAAGTCTGATCACTACGGGAAGAAATTTATTAATAACTTAGCTTTTAAATACCATATTTCCAAATCGGGGATGAATGGCAGAAAGAAATGAGTTTTTTCTTACATGCCGGTTTAAAGCCGGTTCTGTTGATGCTTATAAAAACATTTTTGATCTGTATTATAAGCCCTTATGCTCATTTGCAAAAAAATACGTTCTCGACCTCGCAATAGCAGAAGACATCATCCAGGAATTATTTATGAAATTCTGGGAGTTGCGAAATGAAATCCAACTTAAAACCTCTGTCAAATCCTATCTTTTCCAATCGGCAAGGAATGAATGCCTGAATTATTTAAAGCACCAGAGCGTACAGGAAAAATACAAGCGCCATATCGCCAATGTCTCGACCGACAGTTTCTTCCACGACCAGCTGGAAGAAGAAGAGGTAAACCGGCTGGTTTACGAAGCCATTCGGTCTCTTCCACCCCGCTGCAGGCAGATCTTTGAATTGAGCAGATTTGAAGGAAAATCATTTGGAGAGATCGCTCACGAACTTTCGATTTCTGAAAATACAATTAAAAATCAGTTGGTCCGTGCGCTTAAACTAATCCGACAGGTACTTGAAAAGAACGAACGTTTTATTTAAGCGAGGGCAGAGGCCAAACGGAGTTTGAGACTATGCCGAGCGTGTAAAACGACTAATGTAAATGAACGTTTCGGCTAAGCGTACCTGTGAAATAAAACTT